>QNZR01000245.1 GCA_003978475.1 Sulfurimonas sp. | reverse complement strand
TTGGCATTGACGGCAATGCGGTTCATGGTATCGGCATTTTCCTGCATACCGCTGGATTGTTGCTGGAGGTTTTGAATGGTAATGGTAATTTCACCGGTGGCTTTTTGTGTACGCTCTGCCAGTTTACGTACCTCATCGGCAACCACGGCAAAGCCGCGTCCGTGTTCACCCGCACGCGCCGCTTCAATAGCGGCATTGAGTGCGAGCAGATTGGTCTGATCGGCAATATCTTTAATGAGATTGACAATGGAGGTAATATCACCCACGTTATCGTTCATTTGCTCAATGGCATGTACGGTTTCAACAATGAGTTCACTCAAATTGGTGATTTCTTCAGAAGTGCGTTCCACGGCGCTATAGGTTTCCTGCGCGGACGTTGCCGATGTTGAGGTTTTGACAGTGACCTCCTGAAACGCATTCTCGGTTTTGATAATATCATTTTTAATAATATCCAATGAGCCGCCGATACCGTTGTTGAGTTTGGCAAACTCGGTAGATAGTACCCCCATAAGTTGGTAGCGGGCATTGACTTTCATGGAGTTAATGGCACGTCCGAGTGTCATAGCGGTCAGATTGAAATTTCCCTGGAGTCCGTCGGGGAACATGCTACGGTACATTTTACCGTGACTGACGGCATCAATGGTATATCGGGCTTCTCTGAGGGTGATTTCAACTTGATCAAGCAGATCGTTAACCGCCCATGCCGTACGTTCGAGTTTGGTATGATTCTCGCCCAGAACAATACGATGGACAAGGTCGCCGTTTTTTGCGTGCCGCAGCACGCTTAGGATCTGCTCAAGAATCTGCTCTTCATAGTGCCGACCTTTTGATGATCGGTTTCCTTCGGACAACAGGGCAAGGACAATGGCGACAATAGCACCGATGGCAAGACCACCGGCACCGATAAATGCTCCTAAAACAGCCAGATAGGCAGCACCACCTAACGCCAGAATGAGTAATATAAGGGTTGTTGGGTTTTTCAGTTGTGTCATAAGAGCTCCTATACCTTGATATCTTTTTGTAATGTAATAATAAACTCGTCATAGCCGAGCCCTTGCTTTTGCAACAGCTCATTGAGAAGCTTTTCAGATGCATCCAGACCACCGCGATTCTCGGCATCTAAAAGTTGTTGATAGATTGGCGTAATGGTATTGATGGCCGACTGGGGCGGCTTGCGTCGTACGGACGTGTAACCGACAATCTTCCCACTGTCGTCAAGGTCGGCGGTAATATAGGCAAAAACCCAGTAGTATCCGCCGTCGGCACAGAGATTCTTCACAAAACCGAAAAACTCTTTTTTTGCTTTAATGAGATCCCATGCGATTTTATAAGCCAGACGGGGCATATCGGGATGGCGAATGAGGTTGTGGTTGGAACCGATAATATCAGAAGCACTGTAGCCCGCGAGCTCTGTAAAAATCTGGTTACAGTAGATGATGACGCCCTTGGTATCGGTTTTGGAGACAATAAAGTCACTTCCCTTCAAGGTTTTTTCATGATTGGTTATGGTAGCAGTGGGACGATTGTTTTTGTTGAGTTTTTTTCCTGCCATGGATGCTCCTAGTGGTTAAATTATCATTATTTTATACAATATATCATTAATATATCGACATAAAGTCATGGAAATTTGAATATTTTCAGTGATTTTTGTGAAAACAGGTAAGATGGTATCATATCGGTATTGCTTCTAGGGTATAATGACATCAAAAAATACGGTAACAGATGCAGCTTCAAACACGATTAGAGCACCAGCATATTATGCTTAATGCACATTTTTACGACCATATAGAGCGCTACAAGGCACATCTGTTGCGCTGGAATGCGACGCACAATTTAACCGGAGCCAAAAGTGAGGCACAGCTTGACAACTTTATTTATGATGCTCTGCTTCCGTTGACGTTCCTGCCTGAAGTCACTACTATTATGGATATCGGCACAGGAGCCGGATTTCCCGGAATGATGCTGGCAATGGCATTGCCGGAGACTCAGGTAAGTCTTGTCGAGCCTTTGGGTAAACGTGCCAGTTTTTTGCAGTTTGTCAAAGCAGATCTGAAACTGCCGAATGTGACGGTTAAAAACTGCCGTGTTGAAGCATTGCAGCGTGGCAGTTATGACCTGATTACATCTCGTGCCGTTACCGACACCAGGGTGCTGTTAACGTTGAGTCAGGAACAGATTACCGAGGGAACGCTAATATTGCTGTATAAGGGAGAGCAGGTCTTTGATGAGGTTGATACAAGCCTGAACTATGAGATTATTCAGACGCAAAAACGACACTATCTGTTAATACGAATGTAGGGAGAAGAGAGATGTTGAAATGGTTACTGGTCATTGCGGTAGTAGTAGGAATATACTATTTTTTTATTAAGAAAAAACCGATGCTAAAGGCAGAGAAACCGACAAAGAAAGAGCAGAGCAGTGAGCTGGTCGAATGTACGGTATGCGGAACCTTTTGCAGTGTCAGTGAGGCGTTTATCAAAGAGCGCCGCTACTACTGTTCACAAGAGTGTCTGGACGCTTAGCGATGCTGTTGTTTGGACACCGTTTTATTGCCTCGGAGCGTTTTTACCATATTGAAGATATTGCCGCCATCCTCCATACGCCCGCGAATGCGCTTCTTTATGTCGTGTTCGATGAAAATCATCTTGATATATTGAACCATCTGCAACACAACGCGCTGCGTTTTGCCGTAGATGTGAGGAGTGTTCGGGAGTTGATTTATGCTGAAAATTTCGGTGCGGCGTATATCATGCTCTCAACCTCCCTGGCAAAAGAGGCGCAAAATATTGCCGAGACGTACCTGTTTGATGCAAAAATCATTGCCCGGATTGATGACGAACGCGATATAGAAACTATGGCATATGAGGGCATTGACGGCGTGGCGTTTCCCGAGGCTGTTATTCGTGTGAGCGCTTAGACAATATGCCGTTGCAAATCTGCTTTGAGTGCACTGAGAACCTCATAGGTGATGGTGCCTCCGGCACGTGCAGCCACCCGAGCATCATCAAAGAGGAGCAGTGTTTCTTTGGTGGTATCAAAGCTGCTGTTGTCCATGGAGATGCGCCCTAAGACGGCAATGCCTTCGGGGGTACGAAACTGCGGTGCATAGCAGCGCATAAAACCGTCGGCGTAGCCGATATTGTATGTAGCAGCGTCATGATTTTCGGTTGCCGTGTAAGTACCGTTGTAGCCGATACGTTCGTGTGGGCGCAGTACTCTGGAACTTATTTTTTCGGCATATAACGAGAGTACGGGTTGTAGCGGGGGCATGGTCAGGGTAGCGTCAAGCTCCAAAACACCATATGCGGCAATACCAACGCGTACCATGGCATCGTTGCAGGCTCCTTCGCGAAAGAGTGCGGCAGAATTACTGATGTGGCAGGCGAGCGGTTCATGTGAATGGCGTTGATGCAGGGTCTTTGCCTGTGCTTTAATCTTTTCAAAACAGTGCCGCTGCCAAAACCACTCCGAACTCAGGGTATCGGCACTTCGGTGGTGTGAGAACAACCCCTTAAGCCGAAGTTTTCGTTGTGCTATACGCGTAAAAGCCTCTTCGAGTTCCCGGGCGTCAATGCCGTTGCGATGCATACCAGTATCGACTTTAAGCTCTACGTTGCACTGTGCAGGCAGTTTGTCAATATCCTCAAGGGCATTGAGGGTGTAGTGAAACTTTGGGTTTGGTGCGTATGTGGTATCGGCTAAAATAAGAATATACTCAAAATACTCCGCAACCCTTTTAGCTTCATGAACATGACGCACGACCGCCCTGGTAATGCCGTATTGCGCGGCGAGGGTTGCCATCTCTATGAGACCGTGACCGTAAGCATTGTCTTTAAGAACCAGAGCAATTTTCTCTTTGGAACCGCAAGTAGCGGCGATGATGTCGAGATTATGGAAAAATGATGAACGCTTGAGTATAATGTGTGCCATAGGCGAATTATAGCAAAAGGAGCGCTAACGATGAGACGGTGGCCTGCAGAGTTTGAGAAACAGCGGTGTATTCAAGTGATATTTCCTCATGAACAGAGTGCCTGGAGCACTTATCTGGATGAAGCTTGCACCTGTTTTGTCAGCATCATTGAGAGCATTCGGCATTATGAGCCGTGTGTGATTGTCTGTGATGACCGCGAACGGGTCAAGCGGTTCTTTAGCTGCCATGACAATCTTTGGTTTGTGACGTACCGGAGCGATGATACCTGGGCTCGTGATTGCAGTGTTATTTGTGTCGAAGAAGAGGGCGAGGTAGTGTTGTTGGATTTTACATTTAACGGATGGGGCAACAAGTTTGAGGCTACCCGTGACAATGCGATGAATGCCGCGCTTCGTACCCACTACCGTGCCGCAATGCATCAGGTTGATTTTGTTCTTGAAGGGGGGTCGATAGAGAGCGACGGTCAAGGAACGCTGCTGACAACGGCGCAGTGTCTGCTGCATCCGAGTCGAAACCCGCACTATACACAAGCAGCAATAGAAGCATTGCTCTCCCGGGAGTTGGGGGTTCAGCGGTTCTTGTGGTTGCATCATGGCTATTTACGCGGTGACGATACCGATTCGCATGTTGATATGCTTGCCCGTTTTATTGATGCCCGAACCATTGTGTATCTGCAATGTGACAATACCGATGACGAGCACTATGAGGCGTTGGGGAAAATGGAGCAGGAGCTCAAACAGTTTAGAACGCAACAGGGCAAGCCCTATCGGCTGATCGCTTTGCCGATGACGGCACCTGTTTATTATGAGGGTGCACGCCTGCCGAGCAGTTATGCCAATTTTCTTATGCTTAACAGTGCGGTGATGGTTCCAACCTATAATGATGCCAATGATGCCAGGGCGCTGGCAATTTTTAAAATGCTTTTCCCTGAAAGAACGGTTATAGGGGTAGATTGTTCCGTTTTAATACGGCAACATGGATCTTTACACTGCATTTCAATGCAATTTTGTGAAAAATTAGCTATAATGGTTTAAAGTCTTATTGGGAGGGGGTCCCATGGAGTCATCTATCTATATTGCCAAGCAGCCGATTTTGCAGGCTGAGGGCGAAGTGTTTGCGTATGAGCTTTTCTATCGGTGTACCGATAGCAGCCATACCAGTGTTGATGACAATATGTATGCTACGGCACGGATGTTGGTCAATACCTTAAACTATATCGGGCTGTATTCGTTAGTTGACGGCAAATATGCCTACATTAAAGTTGACAAACAGATTTTGATGAGCAATATCATTAATTCCATTGCTCCGTCACATTTTATTTTGGAAATTCTGGAGACGACCACCATTGACGAGGAGTTGTTGCGACGGATAGACAAACTCAAAAAAGAGGGGTACATTTTTGCTCTGAACCATTATGATCGTGATGCCATGAACATTCACCTCTTTAAAGAGATTATGCAGCGGGTCAGTTATGTCAAAATATACAGTACCGATATTATCGAATTTAAAGAGCGGCTGAGTATTTTGCATGATACAGATATTACTCTGATTGCTGAGAAAATTGAGAGTGATACCGAATTCAAGGAGGCAAAAAATCAGGGTGCGGACATGTTTCAGGGCTACTTTTTCTGCAAACCCGAACTTTTTGGAAAAGATAACATCGAACCGCCAAGCTCCCTGCTGATGCTGATCATTTACCTGTTGGAGTCTGAAGCCAAGCTGGAGCGTATTATTGATATTTTCAACACCTCTCCCTATCTAACCCTGAATCTGCTGAAATTTATTCACATGCACAACGGATTTGCACAAAACAAGATTGCCTCAATTGAACAGGCCCTGATCGTTATCGGTCGTGAAAAACTGCAAAGCTGGCTGGAGCTGATGGTGTATGCCAGTGACAGTGAGCACAAGCAGGAACCTTTTGTTCAGGAGTTGCAGAATCATGCCTGCCACCGCGCCATTTTAATGAGTATTCTGGCACGTCAAATTGGCATGGATGATGCCAATATCCATGTCGCCTATATGGTAGGATTGCTCTCCATGTCCGAAGTGATCTTTCAAAGTGCTTTTGAAGAGATTGTTAAAGAGGTGGATTTGGACAATCATATTGCCGATGCTCTGGTCAATAAAAGCGGACACTTTGGAGAGCTGTTGCAGCTCTTAAGTGCTATTGAGCACAACGACAGCTACCGTACGACCGCCATTATTGCCCATTTGGGGATGTCACAACACGAGCTTAACGAGTGCCTGATACAAAGTTATAAAGAGGGCACTACGGGGCATTGAAAAGCAGATCAAACCCGCTGTACAAAAAGTAGCCTGATGCCAACATTGCCAGAATGATGAGTATGATACGCTGAACCCTGTCGCTTTTTTTCATAGGCTTATTATACATTTTCAAAGACAACGCCGCTTGATTTAACACAGATGTAACACTTTCATTCTATAGTTCATGAGATAACTTTTTATGCATACAAAGGGGAGTTAATGAATAAAATACTGTATCTTTCAATAGCGTGTATCACAATGTTACATGCTTCAGATGTCACCATGGAAACCATCGATATTGAAGCAACGGTTTTAGAAGATGTCAGCGGTGATGAGGTCAAGTCTGCGGATCTGGCAGAGGCATTGGTGCAGAAGATACCCAATATTTCTTTGGTACGCCGCAGTGGCATTGCCAATGATATTATTTTACGTGGTCAGAAAAAAGACAATATTAACGTATTGGTTGATGGGGGAAAAATTTACGGTGGATGTCCGAATCGTATGGATCCGCCGACGTCGCATATTATGACCAACAATATTAGCGGTATCAAAATTATTGAAGGACCGTATGACGTTGAGAATTTCGGTACGCTTAGCGGCGGGGTTTATGTCACGACAAAAAAGCCGACGAAAGAGATCTCAGGTGAGGTGAGTTTCAATATGGGAAGTTGGAATTATAAAAAAGCAGCAGCAACCGTGAGTGGCGGAATACAAAACATTCGTCTTTTGTTAAGTGCATCGACGGAGAGCAGTGATCAGTATAAAGACGGAGACGGCAATACGTTTTCCCAACAGATAGAGAACTACATTGTGTTGCATCCGACGTTGGCAGGAACGGCATATCAGGAGACGTATGCCAATGCAGAGGCATACAATAAAAAATCTTTGATGGGAAAAGTGTATATTGACATTGGCGATCGTCAGGAGTTGGAGTTGAGCTATACTGCCAATCGCAGTGACGACGTGCTTTACCCAAGCAGCAAGATGGATGCACTTTATGACGATTCAGATCTGTTTCATGCCAAATATACTGTCGTGAATTTGGGGGATTACTCCAAAGAGCTCTCTGTCCTGGGCTACTACTCTTATGTTGAACATCCGATGTCAACCCTGTACCGAAAAATGGCCGTCTCCGAAGCTGCGGCAATGACGGGTGCGGTGACCAGTTATTTACAGAGCAGTATTGCCGGCGTAAAAGTTAAAAATACGATGGAGATTACCGACAATACCGAAGTACGTGTGGGTATTGACATGAGTCGGCGGAACTGGGATGGACAGTACCATACCCAAACGGGTCGCAATCCTGAAGGCAGACCCAATATTCCCGATGTCGATACCGACAATATAGGCCTTTTTGCGGAACTGGAAAAACGCTATGACATCATAACGGTTACTGCGGGAATGCGCTATGACAATACGCAAATCACGACCGCGGGTGAAGCACCGGGTAATGATTACAATAGGTTTAATGCCAATGTATTTGCCACGTACGACATGAGTGAGAGTCTACAGTTTTTTGCGGGAGTCGGACAATCTTCACGGGTTCCCGACCCGAAAGAGCTTTACTTTAAATCCTCCATGGGCGGGAGTATCGGAACGCCGAACTTAGATGCGACAGTGAATCGCGAGATTGATCTGGGTATGGAGAACCGTTATGAAAACCTCACCTTGCGTACGAAAGTATTCTACTCCATGCTCAGTGACTACATCTACTACAATGCTTCAAAAATGCTCAACCGATATGAAAATATTGATGCCACCATTTACGGTTTTGATCTTTCAGGCTCCATCTATGCCACAGATATCTTCTATGTTGACTTTGGCGTAGCCTACCAGCGCGGTAAAAAAGAGGATCCATTGCGCACCCAAACAGGCACCAATCTGGCAGAAATTCCACCGTTAAAAGCCAATGTCGCCTTTAACTATGAGTATGCGGAAGATTCTAAAATTATGCTGGAGACTTTTGGTGCGACTTCATGGAGTCGTTATGATGCAGAAAATGGTGAACAGCCGCTGGATTCCTATATGGTCGTTAATCTCAAGGTCGATCACAACTTTGGACATGGTATCTCATTGGCTGCAGGTGTCGATAATATCTTTGATCGTACCTATGCGGTGACCAATACTTATAGTGATTTGACGCTCATTACCGACGGAACAAGCAAAGAGGTGATGCTCATTAACGAGCCCGGTCGCTATCTTTACGTTAATGCAACCTATCGTTTTTAAATTTACATGTAAA
>QNZR01000066.1 GCA_003978475.1 Sulfurimonas sp. | reverse complement strand
GGCACCACTTAAGAAGATTCCCCCAAGCAGCATCACAATAAAGGTTACCGCGGCAGCAAAAAAGGCTTTGAGTGTTGCGCCGATACCGCCGCTTTTGACCTCTTCAACATTGACCTCTTCAATGGGCTCGAGTGTACTGCGAAACATATGGTCGATATTTTCAAGTTCTCCGTGACCGATGTTTAAGCCGGCATCGTCAAAATCGACATTTTTAATATCAAAGTAGGTATCGTCAAAATCTTTCAGGGTTTTGTTGCTTACGGAGCTTCGTAGGGCAAAGTATTGCTGTAGATTCTCATTGAGTTCGCAGCTGCTTTTGGTCAGGGCATTGTTTGCGGTAACTAACAGCTCTTTTGCCGAGTCACTTAATGCTTTGGCTTTTTGGTTGGTATGTAGCATGATTCTCTCCTAATCCTCGCAATTGTACTGTTATTTTGGAAATAAAACGGAACCCAAACGCACCATATTGGATCCGCACTCAATGGCAAGCTCATAGTCATTACTCATTCCCATGGAGCAGATATCGGCACGGAGGGTTTCATAGATACGATGCGTGGCTTCAAAAGAGCGTTGAACCGTTCTTCGATCATTGCTGTGTGCACCGATGCTCATGACACCGCGCAAAGTAATATTGGGACACTCCTGGGAGATGCGATGGTACACATCAACTGCTTCATCACACGAGACACCATGCTTGCTTGCTTCAGCCGCACTGTTAATCTGCAAGAGTGCCTCCAAAGAGCTTTCCTGATCGCTAAGACGTTGTTGCAGAGCATGTGCCAGTTCCAGTGAGTCGAGTCCCTGAAACAGTGTCGGATCAATCTGTAGCAGCTGATTGATTTTGTTTTTTTGCAGGTTGCCGATAAAATGCCACTCTAAAGGCAGTGCTTCGAGTGCCGTGCTTTTGGCTTTTAGATCCTGTACTTTATTTTCACCAAAGGCGCGTTGACCAATATGGTAAAGTGCCTTTATGGCATCGGTATCGCTGTATTTACTCACGGCGACGATTTTGACAATATGGTGACCGCTGACCTTTAAGCGTGCCCGTTCAATAGTCTCGATTACGGTATCTACATGTAATTTATATGCTAGTTCATTCATCCCATCAACCTGTTAATATCATTATATAAACCCAAACTCATTAAGCCCAGCAGCAGTACCCAACCGGCAATGGTCAGATTGATCAACACGGCCTCACTTGGAACCCTGCGTGTTATCATCTCATAAAGATTAAACATAATGTGCCCGCCGTCAAGTGCGGGAATGGGCAATAGGTTTAAAATACCTAAGTTTACCGAAATGAGTGCTGAAAAGAAAAGCAGTGCCATCCATCCGACCTTGGAAGCATCGGAAGTAATCTGGACAATGCTTACAACGCCGCCGAGTTCTTTGGCGGGAATATCGCCGGTAATGAGCTTTTGTACCCCTTTAAAAATGAGCAATGATGCTTTATAGGTTTCATCGGCAGCATACTCGAAACTTTCAAAAATACCCAGATCCAGGGTGTGTGTGACCCCGGCTGAGCCAATACCGATCATCTTTCGCCGGACTTTTTCTCTAAACCTGTTCTCGGTTTCAGTAATTTTGGGTGTCATTTCAAGATGCATAAGGTAGTTATCCCGTTCAATGGTAACATCAATGGTGCCTTTGGCATTTTTAATCTGTTCAGCCATGGATTCCCATGTCGCAATAGGAACGGCGTTAATGGCTACAATACGGTCATTTTTTTGCAATCCGGCAATGGCCGCGGGAGACTCTTTGACAACATCGCCTACGACGGGAGAGAGCGTTTGCGGTCCGCCCAGACCGATAGCAAGGTAGAGTAAAAATGCCAACAGAAAATTGGCTCCGGGTCCGGCCAGAAGAATGAAAATGCGCTGTAGCGGCGTTTTACTGTTGTAGCTGTCGGCATCATTGGAGGTTTGAGTCGGATCAAGATCTTCTTGACCTTTCATTTTGACATAACCGCCCAAAGGGATCATGGCAAAACGCCATTCGGTGTCGAGCCAGCGAAATGAGGCGACTTTGCGTCCAAAACCGATGCTGAATACTTCGACATACACCCCCATGAGTCTCGCTGCGGCATAGTGCCCGAGTTCATGAAAAAAGATGAGTGCCGAAAGGACTAGAAATGCAATAAACCAACTCACTGTACGGATCCTTTTAAAAGGGCTTTGCGAAAGCCGTAAATATATTCTGCACCGGAATACAGCGTCAATGCGACACAGATCCACAGCAGTGTCTCACCGCCGCTCCAGTGCATGAGTAAAAAGCCGATGGCAAACATCTGTGCGACCGTTTTGACTTTGCCTGAGTATGAAGCGGCGACATCAATGCCTTCACTCACGGCTACGGTACGCAACCCGGTAATAAAGAGTTCGCGAATAATAATAATATAAACGGCCCACGCCGAGGCATCACCCATGACCACCAAGCCCATAAAAGCGGCAATGGTAAGCATTTTGTCGGCAAGCGGATCTAAAATTTTTCCCAATAACGTTGACTGGTTGAGTTCTCGGGCAATGTAGCCGTCAAAAAAATCGGTGACACTTGCCAGGACAAAAATCAGTGCAGCACTGTAGTAGTTCCAGGTAATATGGATGTTGTGATCCGTAAAGACCTGCGGATTTAAAATAATCCAAAACAGCAGGGGTGCCATTAAGGCACGCGAGAGTGCTAACTGATTGGGAAGGTTCATTATCGGAACGTGGTCCCGCCATCGACAACAATGGTTTGTCCGGTAATCCAGCCTGCTTCATCGGTACAGAGGAAATAGACTGCACCGGCAATATCTTCCGGCGTCCCCATACGATTGAGTGCCGAACGTTTGACGGTTTCGGCTTTGACCTCTTCGTAGTTGGTAAAGGCTTTGAGTGCATCGGTGTCAATCGGGCCGCCGGAGACGGCATTAACACGAATACCCATCTCACCAAGCTCTACCGCGGCATAACGGCTCATTGCTTCTACCGCGGCCTTGTTGGTGCCGTGACCGGCGTAGTTGTCAATATAGATGAGATTGCCTGTGCTTGACATGGTGACAATGGCACCGCCACCGACTTTTTCCATCCGTTTGGCCGCTTCTTGTGAGCCCAGTACAAAGGCATTAACGGTAGCGGTATAAATATTATTGAGTCCGCGGGGTTTCAGGCGCATAAATTTGCCATAGCCACCCACGACGGGACGACCGTAGATCATAGCATTGGAGACAAAAAAGTCAATGCGTTCAAAATCTTCGTCAATGGCGGCAAAGAGGGGTTTGAACTCATTGGGCTCCAAAATGTTGAGCGGGTAGGCTTTTGCCTGAATACCGTAGGTGCTGCTCCATTGTTGTGCCAGCTCATTGGCAATGGCATCATTGGAATTGTAAGTAAAGGCAATATTAACCCCCTCTTCGGCAAATTTTTCGGCTATCGCTTTTCCTATGCCTTTGGTGGCTCCGGTAATGACGACGGTTTTGCCTTTCATACTGTTGTTCATTTTATGCTCCTACAATGGTGTAATGTTTCATAACGTTTTCAATCTGTTTCATATGCTCATTGCTTGGCGGTACCAGCGGCAGACGGTACTCCAGTGTCTCAATGAGACCGGCGATGTACATGGCGGCTTTAATAGGAATGGGATTGGATTCACAAAACAGTATCTTGTTAAGAGGGTAAAGTCGGCTGTTGTATTCTCTGGCCGTCTCAAAGTCTCCGTTTAAAGCAGCGTGTACCAATTGGCTTTTTAGATCGGGTACCAGATTGGCGGTAACGGAAGTAATGCCTGCTCCTCCGGTGGCAAGAATGGGAAAGTCAATAATATCATCACCGCTGAGTACGGCAATATCCGGGCGTTTGGAGAGCAGTTCAACGGTACGCTCAAGGCTTCCTGTTGCTTCTTTGATGCCGTATATATTGGGCAGGTCATCATAAAGACGAATGACGGTATCGGCATGTATGTCAACACCGGTACGCCCGGGAACATTGTAGAGTATAAACGGTAACTCACTCACTGCCGAGGCAATGGCCTTATAGTGCTGGTAGAGCCCCTCTTGTGAGGGTTTATTGTAGTAGGGAGTGACGGAAAAAATGGCATCGACACCGTAGCGCTGGGCATGTTTGGCAATATCAATGGCTTCAGACGTCGCATTGCTTCCTGCGCCGGCAAGAACTTTGGTGGATGTCCCTTTAGTGACTTCTACCGCAATTTCAATACAGCGTTTGTGCTCGTCATGGCTGAGTGTGGCACTGGCACCGGTAGTACCTACCGGGCAGACGGCGTCAATGCCGTTGTCAATTTGCCGCTGAATGAGTTTGGCATAATCTGCCTCATTGACTTTGCCATTTTTAAACGGGGTAATTAGTGCTGTTGTCGCACCTGTGACTCTTTTCATTGTTCCGCCTTTCGTAAAATAATGGTGGTAGATTTTGTGGTATCAAAATAGGTCTTGGCTACTGCGCGGATATCTTCCGCCGTAAGAGCATTAATAGCATCTTCATACTCCAAAAGCGGTGTAATGTCACCGCGAACCAGATAGCTGCCAAAGAGATTGGCGACAGAGGCAGAGCTTTCTAGCGAGTGAATAAAATCCGATTCGGTATTAACTTTGACCTTTTCAAGTTCAGCCTGAGAGACCTTGGTTTTTTTCAGAGTCTCAATATGATGCCGTAGCTCTTTTTCAACGGTTTCGGCTTTCACACCGGGGTTGCATGCCGCAAGAAAAATAAAGAGTCCGGGATCGGTATTTTCCATGTTGTAGGCATACACCTGATTGACGAGCTGCTTCTCATTAATGAGGCTCTGATACAGCCGGCTGCTTTTTCCGGCGCTTAGAATTTCGGAAATCGCAGAGAGCGCCGGTTGGTCTTTGTGCGTGAAGTTGGGAATATGGTACGTGATGGCAACCATCTCGACCTCAGAGTCTCGCAACAGTGTAACGCGTTTGGGACCGTCTTGCTTGGGCTCAACCGCTTTGACTTTTGGAATGTTGCCATCATTTTTAATCGCGGCAAAGTGGTGCTCTACTTTGTTAAAGACGTCATTTGCTTCGACATCACCGGTGACAATAATAATGGCGTTTTTAGGCTGATAATAGGTTTGGTGAAAGGTACGGATATCGTCAATGTCCCAGGTGAGAATATCATTCATAAAGCCAATGGGTGTCCAGTGGTAGGGGTGATAGATATACGCATTGTTAAAGAGTCGAAAATACATGTAACCCAGCGGATTGTTGTCGGTGCGCCAGCGACGCTCTTCGGCAACGACATCACGTTCGGGTTGAAACTCCTCGTCTTTAAGGTTGAGATTTTCCATAAGTTCAGCATACAGCGAGAGCGATTTCTCCAAATTATGGCTGCTGGATTTAATAAAATAGTGCGTATAGTCAAACCCGGTTGAAGCGTTATTGACGCCGCCGACACTTTTTACCTCACGATCAAATTCGCCTGCTTCCAGATTTTTGGTAGATTTAAAGCTCATATGCTCCAGCATATGGGCAATGCCTGTTTTGCCCATAACCTCGTTACGGCTGCCGACTTTGTAAAAAATATCGGTCGAGACGACATTGCTGCCTTTGCCCATTTCAATAACGTAAACTTCCAGACCGTTTTTGAGAGTCTTGCTCTCATATTTCGGCAATGATGATGCCATAACAACTCCCATACATAAAAATAGTGTTCCCCATAGTTTCATATTATCGTCTGCTTCCGACGGCATCGCCGATGGAGGCGAAACCGTCTTGCTTAAGAAGGTCGATAAGTCCCAGATTGATCTCACGAACAAGTGAAGGACCTTTAAAAATCAGAGCACTCAATACCTGCACCAGCGATGCTCCGGCACCAATACGCCGGTAAGCCTCTTCTGCCGAGTCAATACCGCCTACGGAGATCAGGGTGGTTTTTCCGTAGAGCTCGGCGGCAACGGCATCAAAAAGAGCAAAACTTTTCTCTTGCAGTACCTTGCCGCTGATCCCCCCGGTGTCACGCGGGTAGCTTAGAAGCGAGTAATCGACAGTGGTATTGGTCGCAATAATGCCCTCAGCACCTTTTTCAACCGCCATTGCCGTGACATCAACCGCCTGTGATACTTCCATGTCCGGAGCAATTTTAAGCAACATCGGTGTGTCACTCAGCTCTTTGGCGCGCATGAAGAGTTCGGAAATAAACTGTTCATTTTGCAAATCACGCAGTCCGGGGGTATTGGGTGAGGAGATGTTAATGACCATATAATCGGCATAGGTATGAAGCTCGCGAATGAGCTTTGTATAGTCGTAAATAGCTTCATCCGCAGGCGTAATTTTGTTTTTTCCGATATTAATACCGACAGGGATCGGAAACGGAAAACGTTTTTCAAGACGCTGTTGCACCAGAAAGAGACCGTCATTGTTAAAGCCCATGGCATTTTGCAGGCTCTCCTGGTCGATGTGGCGAAAGAGACGCGGTTTGGGGTTGCCGGCCTGGCGAATAGGGGTAATGGTGCCTATTTCGGTATAGCCGAAACCCAGAGCTTTGGCACCGGCAATCATGGTGGCATTTTTGTCAAATCCTGCCGCCAGACCGATAGGGTTGCTAAAGACGGTACCAAAGAGCTCCTGATGCAATATGGGGTGTGTCACGAAAGCGTCACTCAGAAAAAACTCCCATACCTGCGGACAGACATTGGCACTGCGCAACAGACACTCAGCCACATGGTGTGCCGTCTCGGGCTCCAGTTTAAAAAGAAGAGGTTTTACGGTTTCGTACATATGCAATCTTATACTTTAAAAATAAGTGATATTGTACAGAAGAAATGGTTAATTTCTTATTTAACCTCCACCAGAAGCGCTTTTAGGTACGAAACGCTTCGAGTTTGGTATGCAGATCATCGGTCATGGCATTAAGATGGTCGGCAGCTGCGGCAATCTCTTCGACATTGCGCGCATTTTGCGAAGAGATTTCGTTGATCTTGGAAATTTGCGTCACAATCGATTCAACACTTTTTCCGGTATTTTCAAAGTCAGTCACGGTTTTATCACTCACCAATACAGCGGCATCAACGATGGCAACGCTGGTATTGATCTTCGCTTCGACATCTACGGAAAGATTGGCAAGCTCTTGAATTTCTGTAGAATTACTACCCATTTGCGAACTGGCATCAATGATGGATTGTACAATCACGTTAATGGTTGCATTAATTTCGGTCAATGATTTTTGTGTGCGTTCTGCCAGTTTTCTTACTTCATCGGCAACGACGGCAAAACCGCGGCCGTGTTCCCCGGCGCGGGCAGCTTCAATAGCGGCATTAAGTGCCAGAAGGTTGGTTTGATCGGCGATGTCGGAGATGACGTTTAAAATGGACTTGACATCGTTGGCATCGGTAGAGAGGGCATTCATACGATTGGCAAGTTCTACCTCCAGCTCGGCACTGTGTTGCACACGGGAGGTGAGGCTGATAATGTCTTGGCGTGCTTCATTCAAAGTATCATTTGCTTTGATAATGTCGCTTTTACTCTCTTTAGCATCGGCAATGGCCTGCAAAATCTCATTTTTGACTTCCGAAGAGCGTTGCGTGGTTGCGTCAATAACGCTGACAGACTGTTCGACGTTGTTGCCTACACTTAGCGCCGTGGTTGAGAGTTCATGTGAAATGGAAGCATTTTCCGACGAGCTGTTTTTGGCGCTTTCAATGACTACTTTTAGGGCATCAATCAGAGCATTGAGATCTGTAGCGATCATTCCCATTTCATCGTTGTTCGCCGTTTCAAGTCTCTGAGTGAGATTTTTATTCTCAGATATGTTTCTCATGTAGCTTTGTAGTTGGAAGATGGCACGTTTAAACTGTGTTGATATGACAAAACCGATAATAGCAATGAAGACAATAACAAAAATGGCAATGATAGTATTGATTTGAATAATGTTATGTTCATGTTCTAAAGCTGTTGTCGCCGAATCATTGAGAAGCTCTTCAATGGTCTTAACTACCGATTGCGCTTCCTCATCCATATGCAGTACAATGCTTTGCAAGCGTTTGGTCATGGTACGGTTGTCATCAACAGTGTGTGTGATACCGGCGATTTCAGAGACAAATTTTTGTTGCGAGTGACGAATTTTTTGAAAGACTTCCGAAAGTTTTTGATATTCTGCGGTAACCTTGGGTGTTTCGGAGTGTGTGATGGCTCCTTGAATCATCTGTGTGGCGGTTTTAAGATCGTTGTCGGTCTTGTGTTGCAGTGTGTCGATCTGTTGCAGTAATGCACGATAGTGTGATGAGTCTTTCTCCTGGGAGAAAAGCAGTAACTCATAACTGAGGGTCTCCTGTTTTAAAATATCTTTTTCAAGTTCCATAACCAGAGTGTTTATGGGAACGTGATATTGTGATATTTCTTCTATTTGAGTTCCGATGGAACTGACGCCTTTGTAGGTTGTCAACGACATGACGATGACAGCGATGGCAATAGTAGTAAAAGATAATTGTATTTTAGTCATTAGTTTCATAATTGTGGTGTCCTTAGTAAAAGATAAAACGTAAAATGATAACATTTTAAACATTATAAAATAATAAGTGATTTATT
>QNZR01000154.1 GCA_003978475.1 Sulfurimonas sp. | reverse complement strand
ACATCATCATTATTCAGATCACTTCCCTTGATCTCACATGGACCGTTAAAACTATACGATACCCGCGCTTCTGTGGCCTCATCATGCAACCTAAAACGAATGTCTTTTAAGTTAATGATAAAATCCGAAATATCTTCAAGCATACCGCGAACTGAGTCAAACTCATGTTTGGCACCCTCAATTTTAATGGCTATAGGAGCAAATCCTACTGAGCTGCTCAATAAAAAACGGCGAAGCGGGTGAGCCAGTGATACCGCAAAACCCGTTTCAAATGGATAAGCTATTATGTTTGCTTCATTCTCACAAATTTGTTCAACAACAAACTCCTGAGGTAGAAGTGGAGAAGTTTTAATCTTATTCATTAATACGCCCTTTTTTATGATTATTTCGAGTAAAGCTCAACGATAAGACGTTCTTCAACTGGAATAACAATCTCTTCACGTTCCGGTAAGCGGGTAAATATACCGAATACTTTTTCAGCATCAATATCAACCCATGGCGCCAAACCTGTCTGGTTTGTTAACTCAATAGCACGAAGCACCTGAATATTTTTCTTGCTCTTCTGCGCAATCTCGATCTTTTGTCCCGGTTTCACACGGTAAGACGGAATATCGACTTTCTTGCCATCAACCAAAACATGACCGTGATTGACCAATTGACGCGCAAAACGACGCGTGGATGCAAATCCCATACGGTAAACAACATTGTCTAAACGCTGCTCAATTAAGGTAATAAGATTAAAACCGGTATTACCGTCGCGGCGTTTTCCCTCTTTAAAGAGCGCGCGCATCTGTTTTTCAGAAAGTCCGTACATGAACTTTGCTTTTTGCTTCTCATTCAGTTGCAGACCGTACTCTGAAACCTTTTTACGACGCTGACCGTGTTGACCCGGACCGTAAGGACGTTTTTCTAAAGCAGATTTTCCTGCTAAACGACGCTCACCTTTTAGGTTAAGGCTTACACCGAATCTTCTTTCGATTTTTTCTACTGGACCTCTATATCTTGCCATCAGTAATCTCCTTAAACTCTACGACGCTTAGGTGCGCGACAACCATTATGTGGTAGTGGAGTAACATCTTTCATAAATGTTACACGAATGCCTTCAATAGCACCAACCGCTTTCACTGCTGTTTCCCGTCCCGAACCGGGACCTTGAACTTTAATGCCCAACTCTTTGATTCCATGAACCTGAGCTTTTTCAACAGCGGCTTCAACAGCGGCTTGTGCCGCAAACGGAGTGGACTTTTTAGACCCCTTAAAACCAAGACTGCCGGCAGAACTCCAGCAGATCATATTCCCCATCTCGTCGGTAATCGTGACGAGTGTGTTATTAAAAGATGCCGCAATATGTACAATACCGCGTGCAATATTTTTCTTAACGACTTTTTTACGAGTTGTTTTTCTTTTTGCCATACTCTAATTCCTTACGACGCTGCGCCGACAGTTTTGCGTTTACCCTTGCGAGTACGCGCATTTGTCTTAGTTTTTTGTCCACGACATGGAAGACCACGGCGATGACGAAGACCACGGTATGACCCGAGATCCATCAATGCTTTAATATCCATAGCAACTTTTTTACGTAAGTCACCTTCAACCATATACGATTCACGGATCTTAGCAGTAATTTTTGCTATATCTTCACCGCTTAATTCATGGACACGCTTATTATAATCAATACCTGTGGCATCAAGAATCTGACGTGAGGCATGAAGACCAATTCCGTAAATATATGTTAATCCATACTCTACGCGCTTTTTTTTAGGTAAGTCTACACCGGCTATACGTGCCATTCTTATCCTTGTCTCTGTTTATGTTTGGGATTTTTACAGATAATTCTGACAATCCCTCTACGCTTAACAACTTTACAGTCGTCACACATCTTTTTTACTGAAGCTCGTACTTTCATGGTACACTCCGTTTCATAATAGTCTGCACGGCCCTTCTGTAGGTTGCTCGAGCACAACCAATACTTGTATATATTTACGAAAACATGTACAAATATTCAACTAAATGTCCAACAAAGACGCATGCGGACGCGTATTTTACAAAAAAAATAGTTAAAATAAGTTTAAGAATAAAAAGAAGGTTTCTGCAACCCCGATGCTACGATGATACAATGCGTATCATCGCCGGTCGCTCACTGACAAAGTCCAAAGCTTCCAGTTGTGACATAACTTGCTGCATGTCACGCTCTTGCGCTTCATGGGTTGAGAGCAGCAGATTGACATATTGACTTTCACATGGCGGCTGTATCATGGTTTCAATGGAGATATTATGCGTACCGAATATGGTAGCAATGTTCGCCAAAACACCCGGTCTGTCTTGAACATTAATGCGCAAATAGTAGCGTGACACAATAGCATCTTTGGCTTTAAGCTTCAGGGCACCTTCCAGGGGCTTGTTAAATCCCAGCATGGGGGCGCTTTTACCTGAACGGGCAATATTAATAATATTGGCGACAATGGCACTTGCCGTGGCGTCGCCGCCGGCACCCGGACCATAATAAAGCGTCTCGCCGACATAATTTCCAATAACACTAACCCCGTTCATTACCCCGTCAATCTTGGCAATCATCTCCTCTTGTTTAATCAAGCAGGCATGTACCCGTAATTCTACCTCATCACCGGAGCGCGCGGCAATACCCAAAAGTTTAATACTGTAACCGAATTCTTTGGCAAAAGCAATGTCTTCCTGCGTCACCTGCTCAATACCTTCAATTAAAATATCTTCGGGTTTAGCATCAATACCATACGCAATCGACGCTAAAATCAGCAATTTATGTGCCGCATCAAATCCGCCAATATCGAATGTGGGATCGGCCTCGGCATAACCCAATGCCTGTGCCTCTTTTAAAATGGTCTCAAAAGCAACCCCCTCATCCATCATCTTCGTGAGCATATAATTACATGTACCGTTCATAATCCCTTTAATGGATTCAATATGGTTTGCGGAGAGTCCTTCACGAAGTGCATTAATAATGGGAATTCCCCCCGCTACCGATGCCTCATACTCAAATGCAATATCTTTGGCGATCTCCTGCAGCTCATAACGATGATACGCTAAGAGAGCCTTATTCGCCGTCACAACGGCTTTGCCGTTTTCAAGAGCTTTTTTAACCACTTCAAACGGGGCTTCTACGCCCCCCATCAGCTCGACGACAATATCAATTTCGGGATCATTGACAATATCATAAGGGTTGTCTGTCAAGACAATATTGACATCCCGCTTTTTGGAGAGATTTTTGACCACGCCGCTCTTCACACAAATTTGCTTGCCCGAACGCGCGGTAATCATAGCTTTATTGTCATGAAGAATTTTTACTACCGAAGTACCGACAACGCCGACTCCAATGACTCCGACGGTTATCATTGTTTTCCGCCTACTGCTTCAAACTGTTGTAAAAAGCGTTTAATGTTTTTAGCCGCCTGACGAATACGTTTATCGTTTTCAATCAATGCAATACGGACATACCCTTCGCCATAGTCTCCAAAACCGATCCCCGGTGCCACAGCGACCTGTGCTTCCACCAGCAGACGCTTTGAAAATTCCAAAGAACCCAGATGGGCGGCGCATTCAGGAATTTTTGCCCAGCAGAACATAGATGCCTGATTGCGGCGGATATACCATCCGGCACGTCCAAAAGCTTCAATGAGTACATCTTGACGATGATCATATTTGTCGGTAATATCTCGGACACACTGCTGGTCACCGTTGAGCGCCACGGTCGCAGCGACCTGAATCGGCGTAAACATACCGTAGTCGAGCCACGATTTAATTTTTTGCAGTGCCCCGATGAGTTTTTTATTACCGACAAAAAAGCCAACGCGCCAGCCTGCCATATTGTAACTTTTTGAGAGCGTAAAACTCTCAACAGCAACATCTTTTGCCCCATCCACACTCATAATCGAAGGGGTTTTGTAGCCGTTAAAGGTAATATCACCGTAGGCAATATCACTAATAATATAAAAACGCTCTTTTTTAGCCAATGCTACCAAGCGCTCATAAAATTTCGGGGTAACTGTTGCGGTAGAAGGGTTGTGCGGAAAATTGACCACAACATATTTCGGCTTGGGAAAAGAGTCTTTAAAAGCATGCTCAAGGTTGATGAAAAACTGATCTTCATCGACATGATAGTCCTCGTCAAACGGCAGTTTCATTTTTTGAACATTTCCCCCGGCCAAGATAAATGCATACGAATGAATCGGATAGGTCGGATCCGGTACCACGGCAACATCTCCGGGATTGGTAATCGCATAGGCAAGATGCGCATACCCCTCTTTGGAGCCCATGGTTGCGACACACTCCGTCATGGGATCCAAATCGACATCATAGCGACGTTTGTACCAATCTGAAATCGCCATAAGCAGCTTAGGGATACCTTTGGATGCCGAGTACCCGTGTGTTTTGGTTTTTTGTGCCGATTCGACCAGCTTTTCTCGAATATGCTCCGGCGTATCCCCATCAGGATTTCCCATACTAAAATCGATGACATCTGCACCCATGCGTCGTTCCGACATCTTGAGATCATTGACCTCGGCGAAGACATATTTAGGCAAACGCTTTATGCGGTCAAATTCTATTTCATCAAACATGGTAGTACCTATTTATTTTTTTGAAATTCTAGCATAACTTACCGTGCTTCTATTTGAAGTCCGTCTTTAATATTTTTCATACTGTAAATATCATCCAATTTAACATAGGCGGCATCTTTGGGCAGCGTAAATCGAATACGTTGCATAACTTTGTCTTTTTTGACAATATCCAGCAGTCGCATTCGCCTGTCATAAATGGCAATATAGGGGTACCAGTGATTTCGGTTCAGACTGCTGATATTTAAGACTCTGCTATAGCGGACATCTAGCCAATATGCATATTGCGAACGTTTCAGATTAACACGGGTGTTATTGCTGAGTTTATAGGCATTCAGACGAGCCTTGCTGATATCAATACTATAACGCCAGTGCGTTAAAGCCAGACGCTCAATATTGACCAAAAAGGCGTTGTTCTTACTGAGCTCTTTTTTAAATACGGTCGGATCCATAATATACTCCGATGTCAGCTTAATCTTCCAGACAAATTCACTGTTATCCAATGTTGCATCTTCAAGTAAATAGTTATAATACCCCATATTTTGCAAGGCATCTTCAACAATTTTCACAAAATACAGCGCATCACCGTTGGTCGTAAACGAGAGTTCAAGTTCCTGGGGCTTTTTAAAAAAAAGTTGTAACAGTCCATTGTCTTTAAGGGTCTGTGCTACCTTAACAACATCTACCGATCCATTATGATAGTACGACTGTTCCGGAGAAAAAATAATTTTGATATAGGAGTGGTTTTTTTGATACGAAGCATCGCCGACCAACGATCTCACCTTCTCAAAAAGAGCCGTCTGTGCATACAGTGATGCCAGCATCACTGAGAGTATCACTATGGCTTTTACCATATTTTTCCTTGGTTAAGCTCTTTAAATTCAGCGCGATCTATTTGCCGTAGCGTACCATACTCATAAATAAAATAGAGCGGCTTGGATCCTTCAAAATTCAACAATTCGCTATCTTGCTGCACATCCACTTCACCATGACCCAAAGCAATCAGCCAATCTTTCGTATCATCAATCTTGATACTGTCACCGGTGACGATATTTTTCTTTTTCATGCTCGGAAGCTCAATCAAACCGACCCAAACTTTTTTATGCGGAATAATGGTGACCTGATCATTGTAGGAGACGCCGGATGCCTGTGAGACTACCTCCCCTTCTGTCACCGGCTGCGTCGCAATCACCTCCACACCCTCAACCTCTTTAGGAGCAGCGACAACTTCAGCAATAGCCGCCGGTTCTTGTTTCTGAACACCAGAGGCGACCTTTGTCTCCTTGTTGAGATACGGTTTGATAGTGGCATTACTGTGCATGGTCGCCTTGGCAGCATTGATTTCAGAATTATTCACCTCACTGCTAAAAGAAAATTTCTGGGTGTTGAGAATGTATTTGTTGACAAAGAAAAATGCTGCCAAGATACTGACTAAAATAAGCAGTAGTACCAGCCAGCCCTTCTGAGTCCCTTTTTTGGGCGCCTCATGATGCATCATACTGACCGGATTATTGGATTGCTGCACGGAAGGTTTAGGATTAAATGCTGTATATTCTGCACGAATATCCGACAAATCAACACGATACTCCCGCTCCAAAATAGAGATAAATCCTGAAAAATGGATCCGCTCCAGCCGATCGTATGATCGACTTAAAATCGCTTCGAGACTTAACCTCGATATATGGGTCGTGTTGTGAATATCATTAATGTCAAGAGTTTTTAAATATTCTAAATTTCGTTGCATTTATCGCATCCTGTCCATTAAAATTGCTCCGGCGGCACTGACATTGAGTGAGTCAAATCCATGTGCCATCTCAACTTTAATTTTGTAGTCCAATTTTTTCTGTACCCGCAAGGCGATCCCCTCACCTTCACTGCCGAGTACCAACACCCGTTTGTCGCTCATACGTACCCCGTTAATATTCTCACCCTCCATAGCCGCTCCGTAAACGGTATAGTCCATTGTCTTTAAATCATTAATAATGTCGAGCGTATTTTTACAAAAAAGCAATGGCATATCAAATAATGCGCCGCTGCTACTTCTAGCTATCGGCTCCAATGCTATTTTGTTTAATCCGCTAATAACAACGGCATCAACACCTAGCGCGTAGGCGCTGCGAATAATAGCACCCATATTGCCCACATCGGTAATACCGCTTAAAATCAGTACAAAGGTTTTATCTTTTAAAAAAGAGGTCGCCTTAAGCATCAAGTCGTCTACCTCGGCCAAATAACCCTGGTGATTACCACTTTTACTCATCTGCTGCGCTGCTTGTTGCGGAATGCGCTTAAGCTCAAAAGCATGCTTCATCAGCCTGCCATACTCTTTTTTGTCAATATCTTTTGCCAGATAGAGTCTCTGAATTTTGTTTGGGTGATTCTCTATCAAATAATAGATACTTTGTTTGCCATAAATTAACATCGCAATATTCTAGCTAACTTTCAATTAATCGTGCATAACATTGTTTAGGATTTTCGCCGGTAATCTTTGAAATCAGTTTTGAAGCTGCTTTTTTTGAGATAGATAACGCCAGTATATCGGCTTCACTAATAGATGAATATCGCGCAGGGGCACTCTCAATGACTACCACCCACTCTCCTTTTACATGTAAATGAAGTGCATCGAGAATATCTGTCGCAACGCCTTTGTAGAAATGCTGATAGCGTTTACTTAACTCTTTGGCAACAAAAATGTTACGATCGGCATCTTCTAGCGCTATCTCCTGAAGCAGTTTGTGCAGTCGATGCGGTGCTTCGTATAAGACCGTCGTAAATCCGTTATACAACGCCTGCAACAGCGCCGTCTTTCGACCATTGCCCTTATGGGGCAAAAAGCCGAAAAAGAGCATCTGAGTCTCTACAAAACCGCTGGCGACAAAAGCTGTCAACGCGGCATTGGCACCCGGAAGCACATCATAGGCGATCCGGTGCTCCAGACAATATTGCACCAACAACTGCCCCGGATCGCTGATACCGGGCATGCCCGCATCGCTGACATAGATCACATCGGCATCAAAAAAACTGACATCGACATTGTCAATAAACCGGCGCTCATTATGAGAATGCAGGGCAATAAACTGCTGTTCTTTACGCTCATGTGCGTACCGTTCAGAGAGAATATTGAGAAGTTTTTTGGTAACGCGCGTATCTTCACACAGCAAGATATCGGCACGAAACAGTGCCTCCATGGCACGAAGGGAAATATCGGCTATATTGCCGATTGGAGTAGGAACGAGGGTAAGCATCCTTCGTTCCTGTCGCGTGTATTAGCCGCGGTTGTAACGTTTATTAAACTTCTCAACACGCCCGGCGGTATCCACAATTTTTTGGGATCCGGTATAAAACGGATGGCACTCATTACAGATATCGATCTGCATGCTTTCTTGCGTACTTTTAGTTACAAAAGCATTACCGCACGCACATGACACATGACACTCAACTGATTTGGGGTGAAGGTCTTTTTTCATTTTGATTCCTTTGATACACGTCGAAGTACGTCTATCTGTATATTTAAATTTAACCCGTACAGGCATCGGGTTTTATGGAGGCGAATTATACCGAAGAAAAGCTGTGTTGTCTATAAAAAGACAATAGAACCCTCTGAAAAACCCCACCTAAAACCGAAATTTAGTACATTATAGACTTTTAGGTACTACTCTTTTAAATGAAAAATAACCCTATCTCTTGCAATAAACAATGATAGACCCCTTTACTTTTTCAGAGTTAGTTCATGGAATTTAACTAAATATATCTAAATAAAAATTACAATAGTTAAGCATAATTTTATTTTAATTAGTGTAGATTTCTGTTCTATCTAAATAAAAATAAAGAGATTTTAAAAAGGTGCTAAGGATTAGACGTCAGGTAAAGTTTTAATATAGAAATACTCTGTTTTATAGCAAAAGATAGTATTTCTATAAAATAGTGAGCCGTTTTATAAGAAATAACTTAAACGGCTCAAAAATAGAAAAAACAT
>QNZR01000223.1 GCA_003978475.1 Sulfurimonas sp. | reverse complement strand
CTGCCGCAAGAGCATCTTCACGTTGCTTGACGCGCCACGACGGTTCATCATCTTCTTCAAATATATCATTCATATTCGGTGCATTCCCTGAGTGTTTTCCACCATTAACACACTAGTCACAGCTAAACCTGAAAGTATCATCTAACGCTACGGGCAACACCAGAGTATGGAAGTTCCGTGCCTTGCTCTGAGTGCATAATACATCCCGCGCACCATTACTGTTGTGTACATACTGTGGCGCATACTCGGCGTTAAATACCGGTTTTTGGGCATCAATAAAAGGCACGAGTGCATCACATTCGTGATAGTAGTGACACTCCTCATTAACGGCAAAATCAAAAAACGGCTCAAGTTCCACAATTTGATCAAGATCGTTTTTGAGTCCGACATAGAGTCCGCGTTTTTTGGCTTCTTGGGCAATGAAAATATTGTAAGCCAACTGATCTGCTGCACGTAATGTAAACCCGGTGGCATTGGCGTAGCCGTCCATATTGTCCGGTTCGACTCCGTCACAACCCTTTTGTACCGCTAAATCCAGTCGATTGCCCATGAGGGTTTTAAGTGATTCATGGCGAATGTCCAGCCACCGTTCACCCGCCCAGCCCTCAAGCGCATTGCCGAGTACCGCCGTATCAAAAAGTGCCGCATCCTCGCGCCAGTCTTCATAGCTTCCTGCACTAAAATAGCAAATAACCGTTTTACCGCTGCGGTGCAGTGATGCAATCTGTGACGCATTGGTGTCGAAGAGGTCAATATCGTACATCTGAACATCATACGATGTATTGAGCCGCCCTGAAAGTTGCCACTGCCATGAGCTCTCAAGGGTGAGTTTATGGCACTCACCGCTCCCTGAACCGCCGCATCCCGCTACAACAATTCCCAGTAAAATCGGTATAAAATCCAAAAGCATCGCAACTCTTTAAAACCTCACAAAGAGGTATGATGAATGATAAAGAAATTATAGCAGATTCAGGCTTTAGCGAAGACGAATACAGCGAACATAGGCATTGCCGTCTTTCGCCTTCCAGTTGGCAAAACCGTTATAGAAGTAAACAAACCATGCCACACTCTGGTTGGAGTCGGATTCCAGTGAAGACCAGTATGCCGAGGAGACCGTATGTTGAAACACGGAATTAATCGCCGGGTCAGTGTTGCCGTGATCCGTAATATCCGTCAGCTCTTCAACCGTCGGCGTACGCCAGTCATCATAACCCCCCAAGTTCAGCAAGGAGCAATACCGTTGGGCATCATCCCATGTGGTATTTTTAATACTGTCGTTACTTTCTGCATAGCTGTCCTGCCATTGCAAGCCGGTAGTGATATCTGTAACGATACCCAGGTGGTCACGAGAATACTCATGGTGTTGCTTAGGCGCATCGGCATTGCCGTAAAGTCCCGCAACCAATGTGAATGCCAATATAATAGTTTTCAAGTCCGTTTAATCTCGATTAATTTTTTTTACACATAACTCTATCTGCTCACTGTTAACGGTTTGTTAAAAACGCCAGACCATTCGTATGTTATTATTTCTTATGTTATTCTCACCATGATGATTTTCTGATATCTGTACGGGTACCCTGGCTTTTGCCTGCATATCATCTGTCTATTGATACAAACATGATAAAATACAAAATACCTCAAATACAACACTAAGGTTTCTTCCGTGCTGCTACGCTTTAGCTTGATATTGATGATGAGTGTGCCGCTATTGGCGCTGATGCACCTGAAACAGCAGTATGACTTTCAGAGCACTCCCATTTACAGCACCACCCTGTTTCCCGAGATGCAAAAGAAATTCATATTGTTTCATATTAATAAAGCCCGGGCGCATTATCGTGTAAAAAGCACAGACCTTGTCAAGCGATTTCGCGAGCATAATCTTACACTCGATGCCGGAACGGTGCGTTATGTCAATTTTATTAAAAAAAGCCCCATATCTACCGCCCTGCTCCAACGGCAGCTCAAAAACCGCTATCATGACTTTTACCGAAATTTACATGTAAAAAATATTCGTATCACACCGCGGAGCTATCTGGCGGCAATGCCCAAAAACTATCAACTCATATTTTCTGAAAAAAACCTTTATCGTTCCCAGGGTATTTTTAGCATTAAAACCGCTGAGAAAAAGCGGCTGTTTTTCAACTACAGCGTTGATGCCGCTATTGAGATCTATGCGCCGCGGCGTCCCCTGAAACGCGGTGATGCCCTTACACAATTGAACACCGTTAAAAAACAGATTTCATTCGAACATTTTCGAGCCAAACCTCTTGAAACCATTCAGGATAAACAGTATCGGCTCAGGCGCAGCATGAAACCCAAACATATTATTACCCACCGTGACATTGAGTTCTACCCTATTGTCAAAAAAGGCAGTACTGTTCTGGTTGCGTTTCAAAGCGGGTCGGTGACACTTGAATTTAGTGCCATTGCTTCGCAAGACGGCGCTAAAAATGATATGATTACAATTCAAAAAAAAGACGGGCGCCGAATGAAAGCACGAGTCATCGCTGCCGGACGTGTGGAGATAGAATGAAAATAGTCGTTGCTATTAGCGGTGCCAGCGGTGCAGCGCTCGGTTTAAAAGTACTGCATGCACTTCCTCGGCAGTTCCAGAAATATCTGGTCGTCTCCGAGAGTGCCCAGACGGTACTGCGCAAAGAGCACGGAATTGTCCAGTATAACAACAGTGACATCGGCGCGAGCATTGCATCAGGCTCTTTTGGATGCGATGCCATGATCATCGTACCGTGCAGCATGAATACTCTGGCTAAAATCGGTTGCGGTATTGCCGACAATCTTACAACCCGTGCTGCAGCCGTCATGCTTAAAGAGCGCAAACAACTTTTACTGGCGCCCCGAGAGATGCCCTTCTCTGCCATCGCACTCGAACAGATGCACAAGCTTGCCATTTTGGGAGTCATTATTGCTCCTCCGGTACTGGCCTATTACTCCGAACAAAACACGCTAGAGGCAATGGAGGATTTTATGATTGGAAAATGGTTTGATCTTTTAGGTATTGAAAACAGTCTCTACAGACGATGGAACGCTGATGATTAAACGTGCACTCTACCCCGGAACATTTGATCCGATTACCAATGGGCATTTCGACATTATTCAGCGTGCCACCAACCTTTTTGACGAGCTTGTTGTCGCTGTCGCCGCATCGCATGAAAAAAAACCGATGTTTACTCTGGATGAGCGCATAGAAATGGCCCAAAAAGCGACCCAAAAACTTGATCGTGTCTCTGTTGTCGGATTTGACAATCTAACCATTGACCTCTCGCATACCCTAAATACCACCATTCTTATTCGCGGTCTTCGTGCTGTGAGTGATTTTGAGTATGAACTGCAACTGGGTTATCTCAACCGTTCTTTGGACGATGCCATTGAAACGGTTTACCTTATGCCCAATCTGCAACATGCCTTCATTAGCTCTTCAATTGTCCGTAATCTGCTGAAATTTAATGGAAAAACCGATCATCTGCTTCCTAAAGAGGTGCAGGAGATCATTGGAGGAATGAATTCATGTACGTTGCACTAGAAGGTATTGATACTGCGGGAAAGAGTACGCAAATTGCCCTGCTTCGCGATGCTTTTCCTTCAGCTGTCATTACCAAAGAGCCCGGAGGTACCGCTGTCGGAGCTAAAATACGTGACATTGTCCTACACCACGAACTCCAAAGTTCCAAAGCGGAATTGTTGCTTTTTTTAGCCGACAGAGCCGAACATATGACACGCATCATTGAACCCAATCGAGACCGGCTTATTATCTCTGACCGCAGCGTTGTTTCGGGAATTGCCTATGCTTTGGTCAAAAAAGATATCTCCCAAACGGCACTGCTGCATATGAACCGTTTTGCCACCGGAGGCATCTACCCTGAAAAGATCTTTTTACTGAAGCTTTCTCCCAAAGAGCTGGAGTACCGCCTCTCACAAAAAGAACTCGACGGCATTGAGTCCCGTGGTGTTGCGTATCTGCTGAGCATACAAGAGGCACTTATTGAAACGGCTCATATGCTTGATATAGCGCTTGTTACCATCAACGCTTCTGAGAGCATTGATCGTATCAGCCACACAATTATAACTAATATTAAGGAATATGAATGATTCGATCACTTCGTGGTATGAATGATATTTTAGAAGACGAGTACCGACGCTTTGAGTATTTTCACACCGTTGCCTGCAACGTTGCCGCACGTTACGGATTTCACTACATAGAGACACCGCTGCTTGAAGAGACAACGCTGTTTAAGCGCTCTGTGGGAGAATCCAGTGATATTGTCGGAAAAGAGATGTACCAGTTTATTGACAAAGGCGGGAATGATGTCTGTCTTCGCCCTGAGGGTACTGCCGGTGTTGTTCGCGCTTTCATTCAAAATAAATATGACAAAAAAGGGGGCATTTACCGTTTTTTTTACCATGGCCCCATGTTTCGTTACGAGCGACCGCAAAAGGGGCGTTTACGGGAGTTTCATCAATTCGGAGTCGAGAGCTTCGGCGTGGGCTCCGTCTATGAAGACGCTTCGCTCATCATGATGGTGCGCGATATATTTGATGCCCTGGGCATTACCTATACGCTGCAACTCAACTCATTGGGATGCTCCGAGTGTATGCCGCCGTATCGGGAACGGCTCATCACGTTTCTTGATGCCCATGCGCAAGAGATCTGTGAGGATTGCCGACGCAGAAAAGCAACCAATCCCATTCGAGTACTTGATTGTAAAAACAGCCATTGTCAGGTACTTTATGCCGATGCACCCAAACTGATGACGCATCTGTGTTCCTCATGCACTCAGGATTTTGCAACCCTAACATCACTGCTGGAGGGGCAGCACCTTGCCTACACGATTAACACCCATCTGGTTCGTGGACTGGACTACTACTCCAAAACAGCTTTTGAGTTTCTCAGCAGCGATATTGGGGCACAAAGTGCCATTGCCGGTGGCGGGCGCTATGATCGTCTCATAGAATTTTTAGACGGAAAACCGACTCCGGCTGTAGGATTTGCCATTGGTGTGGAACGCTTGCTGGAACTTATTACACTTCCTGAAGCCATACGTGAAGGTTACTACTTTGGAGCCATGGACACCGAGGCACTGCCCCTTATTCTGACATTGGGACAGCAAAAACGCCGCCGTGAGAAAGTGATTATAGAATATCATGCCAAAAGCCTTAAGGCACACCTTAAAAATGCCGATAGAGTTCATGCGAGATACTGTGCGGTCATCGGAGAGAATGAACTTAAACAGAACGCTATCTGGATTAAAGATCTCGTTAACAAAGAGGAAAAAATAGTTTCTATTGATTCCTTATAACCAAAGGGTTCATTATGCTACAGGGAATCATCACATTTGCCGAAGAGTCTATTGAGTTTATTCTCATTGCTATAGTCGTTTTTTTTGTCATGCTGTTTGTTTACGACAAGTATGTGCAGCGTCGTCACTCACTGCTTATTAACTATCCTATTATCGGGAGGTTTCGCTACTTTTTTGAAGCACTTCGAGAGCCCATGCGTCAATATTTTGCCGAAGAGACCTTTTATGACTCGCGTGATAAAATTGACTGGGTCTATAAAGCCGCTAAAGATCTTCCCAACTACAAATCGTTTTCCGTGGCGCAACCCTTCTCGGGCTCACGTTTCATTATTAAGCACTCTTCACATGTACTCAATGACAACGAGGTCTCAAATGATATGACCGTAGTCTTTGGGGAAGAGCGAGACATTCCTTTTGTATCCCATACCCCTATTATTCGCTCCGCCATGAGTGATGGAGCCCTCAGTCCCGAAGCAGTACGTGCTTTTTCCCTTGGTGCCGCTCAGTCGCATCTCACCGTAAACACCGGTGAGGGCGGGCTCACCACCAATCACCTCTATACGCATCTTCCTGATCTACGGCATAGCGAGTATCTTGAAAAGGTTCGCAGTACACCTTTTGCCGAACTGGTATTTAAACTTTCTGCATTTTTCTTTAATCGTGCCGTTGCTATCAAAATGTATCGTAAAGTACTTCTGCACAAAAAAACAGAAAATACCTATATTTACGCTCCCGATTCCCATGTCCTTTTTCGCATCGATTGGAAAGCACCGCTCTCAGCCTTTCCCGGCGAAGTACCATCCGATCTTCCCAACATGATTTTTCAGATGAGTTCCGGACTGTATGGTGTCCGGGATGACGAGGGAGAATTTGACCCGATTCGCTACGAAAAAGTCATGCGTTTTTGCCATATGACCGAAATTAAAATTGCTCAGGGTGCCAAACAGACCGGCGGCAAGCTCGCCGCTGCCAAAGTCACGGCAGACATCGCTTACTATCGTGGTGTTCCCGAAGGAGAAGATGTCTTCTCACCCAATCGTTTTCCTTATGCCGATACGACGGAGCACCTTCTTGATTTTGTTGAGAAACTGCAAAAAATCTCTAAAAAACCGGTGGGCATTAAAATTGTTGTTTCTGATGCTGCAAGTGTTGAAGAGTTGGCAGCCGCCATTGCCAAACGTCGATCTGAAGGGAGAAATATTTTGGATTTTATTACGGTTGACAGCGGCGACGGCGGTAGTGCCACGGCACCGCTGGAGCTCATGGAATCTGTCGGTCTTAATACGACCAATGCCCTTTACGTCTTAGATACTACACTGCGCAAATATCAACTTCGAGAGCATATCAAAATTATTGCCAGTGGAAAAATTCTAACTCCTGATGATGCTATAATTACACTTGCCATGGGAGCTGATGCCATTGGAATTGCCCGAGGTTTTATGATGAGCGGCGGTTGTATCCGCGCACGAATGTGTTCAGGATTCGGCTCACATAAATGCCCGGTGGGCATGGCAACACAAGATGAGAAAAAACGTGCATCTTACCTGGTCGTCAAACAGGCGGGATCTATTGCAAACTACCATAACAATCTTATTAAAGGTATGAAGATGATCCTTGCCATTATGGGCATCAGACATGTTCAAGAACTAAATAAAAAACAGTTGACATTTAAAAATCGAACCGGTGAAATCTTTTTTGATATAGATCAATATTTTCACCATAAACTTCATATATAAGCAGGCATATGTACGGTATAGATATTTGGGGTGACAATAATTTTTTTATCGATAACGAATCCATTAGGGTTAACTACCGGAGTGCCCCCACACTTTTGGAAATTACACAAAACATTCGTGAAAGCGGCATACGCGGTCCCTTGCTGCTGCGCTTTCCCCATCTGATACAAAAACAGATTGATTCATTGTATGAGCATTTCCATCGGGCTATTGAAGAAAATGAATATCAGGGCACATTCCATGCCGTTTTTCCACTTAAGGTCAACCCCTTTCCCAATGTTATAGATACCATCATTGCTCATGGCAAAACATACGGTTACGGTCTTGAGGCCGGCTCGAAAGCCGAACTCGTTCTTGCCATATCTAAAACTCCCCTCGGGTCTCCTATTACCGTTAACGGATTTAAAGATACCGAGATGATCACCATGGGCTTTATTGCGGCGCAGATGGGGCACGATATCACCCTGATCATAGAAGGTATTAATGAGCTTGAATCCATTATTGAAGTGCACGCTACATGTCATTTGAAAACTCCCTCTATCGGTATTCGACTGCGACTGCATAGCGGTGGTAGCGGTACCTGGGCTAAAAGCGGCGGCATGCGTTCGAAGTTCGGCTTAACCACAACCGAAATTCTTGAAGCAATGCACCTACTTAAAAGCAATGGTCTGCTTGATAGCTTTACCATGATTCACTTTCATATCGGTTCTCAGATGGAGGAGATCTCACCACTGAAAAAGGCATTGCGTGAAGCGGGAAACATCTATGCCGAACTCAAAATGATGGGTGCTGACAAGCTCTCAAGCATTAATATCGGCGGCGGTTTGGCAGTAGAGTATTCCCAAAGAAAAAAAGAGCGAAAAAACTACTCACTCAATGAATTTTCCAACGATGTTATCTTTTCATTGCGAGAAATCATGAATGCCAAAGGGGTGGAACACCCCAATATTTATACCGAATCGGGTCGGTATATTGTCGCCTCGCATGCGACGCTCATTGCACCGGTACTTGAGCTCTTTTCCCATGACTATCAGGAACGCTCGTTACGATTTAAAAAGAACAATCCGCCACTTATTGATGAACTCCGTGATTTAAATCGCCTGCTTAATGCCAAAAACTGTATTGAGTTTATGCATGATGCTCTGGATCATCAGGAGTCTCTTCTCACCCTGTTTGATCTGGGTTACATTGATCTGGAGGATCGTTCCAATTCGGAAATTCTTGTGCATCTCATTATTAAAAAATCGCTCTACTTAATGGCATCCAATCCGACCAATGAAAGCATTCGGCTTGAAGAGCGCTTTGTTGAACACTTTTTAATTAACGGCTCCATTTTTCAAAGTCTGCCGGATTATTGGGGATTGAACCAAAAGTTTCCGGTCATGCCCTTAAGCAAACTCAATATTAAACCGATCCGTGCCGCCAACCTTTGGGATATCACCTGTGACAGCGACGGGGAAATTACTTTTGATTCTCAAGCACCGCTGTATTTGCACGATATTGATTTGGATAACGAGGAGTATTTTTTGGCTTTTTTCAATATT
>QNZR01000055.1 GCA_003978475.1 Sulfurimonas sp. | reverse complement strand
CATTAACGACGGACCCGATCCACAACCCATAGCACAAGCCGTAAAAGCCATTATTGAAAATGATGATGCCGACATTTTTGTTCCCGTAGGCGTTGAAGCAGAAACCTTTCTTCCGATGCGAAAGTCCATGAGTGATGCCGCCTTTGAGGCAACGGTTAAAGAGACCTTTGGAATATAGTCATGCGTGTTTTACTACTTCTGTATGTATGGGTATCGCTTGCAACAGCGCAGCAGACGCTTAGAGATAAAGCGCTTAGCAAAGGCTTGCGCTCCATGCCGACAACCTTTGAGACACTCAAAGCTCAGGTGGATGATGCGGACAATCCCTTAAGCATCTCAAAAGTGCTTCTGGGAAAACAGCTCTTTTTCGATGCCAACCTCTCTAAAGATCGCAGCATCTCATGCGCATCCTGTCATGACCTGAACAAGGGCGGTGATGATGACAAACCTACTGCCGTCGGCTACCATAACCTTAGCAATCCATCGCATCTTAACAGTCCGACCGTTTTCAATACCTCCTACTCCAAACACTTTTTTTGGGACGGGAGAGCCAGCTCTCTTCATGAACAGGCAAAAGGTCCCATACAAGCACCGTTCGAAATGGCATCAACCCCGGAGCTTGTGGTAGAACGCGTGAGAGAAAACCCCCGATACCGCCAACAGTTTCAGAGGGTATTTCCCACCCGGGGTATTCGGTTTGACACCGTTACCAAAGCCATTGCCGCGTATGAAAAAACCTTAATAACCCGCAGCCGCTATGATGATTTTCTAGATGGCAATGAGACCGCACTAACACCGCAAGAGCAACGCGGGTTAAATCTGTTCATCGATATGGGCTGCAAAGGGTGCCATTTCGGACCAAGTGTCGGAGGACAGCGCATTCAAAAATTTCCGCTGCGTGATTATAACAGCATCATTAATCTCACGACCACATTTAACGAAAATACCAAAGGACGCAGTATTAGCCATATCGGATTGAATTTCAAGATGTATCACCCCTTCCCTTTTGAAAACAAGGGTGGATTTATGGGCAACAGGGGGGAGCGAAATTTTCGGGTTCCTATTTTGCGTAATATCGCCGATACTGCCCCCTATTTTCACAACGGAGCGATTAAAACTCTGCGTGAAGCCATTACGATTATGAGCAAACACCAAATCGGTGTCGAACTCTCCAAAGAGCAGCTCGATGCGCTGGAGGCATTTTTAAAATCACTCAGCGGTACACTGGTCGATTTACATCTAAACCGGTAGCACCATGCGACTCTTTTGGGCGTTGGCACTGTCATTTTTGGTACTTTATGCCGCACAGGTATCGTGGCGCAGCAATTTTGAAGAGGCTCGTCGTGAAGCCCTACAGACCCAAAAAACCTTAATGGTAGTACTCGTTGCCAAAGAAGATACCGCCGCTACAGGCATGCTATTGCAAACACTGTTAATGAATCAAGCTTACATGACGACCATTAACACCTATTTTGTTGCTGTTCTCATTACCGAGGGAGTGAGCCAGGACTATCCTGTTGAGATGCTCTATACGCTGAGCTATCCGAGTTTCTTTTTTTTGGATTCTCATGAATTGTTTACCTGCCAGCCCATTCGCGGCGTACCCGACATGGACAGGTTAATGCAGGCACTTAAGAGATGTCGGTAACATCAAAACACAATGCATACCGCATGAACCGTTCACGACGCTTCAACCTGCCTAGCCGACGATTGTCTTTAAATATCTTGCTCAATAATCTCTTGAAACCTATGGTAATAGGTCTGTTGCAGGGTTTGCAGCGGCATGTGCACATTATTACATGTAAATTCTGTGCCACCGACGGTACCGATTTTCTGGCAGGTCAATGTTTGTGCCATGGTTTCAAAAACCACCGCATTTTCAGGAGCGACTTCAATAATCGCACGTGACATACTCTCTGCAAAAATATCGCGTTCATGCTCAAGAACTACAGCTACCTGACACCCCAAGCCGCTCGTTGCCGCCATTTTTGCCAGTGCAATGGCAATGCCGCCGGAACTACAGTCTTTTGCTGCACTGAGCCAGCCGTTTTTATTGCCTTCAATCACCAGATCCCAAAGGGCAAGCTCCTTGTCATAATCCATATCAGGCAGTGTTCCGGCTACGGTATCATACAGTTCTTTCATGTAGAGTGATCCGCCGAACTCACTGCGATTGTCACCGACAAGATAGAGCAGGTTTCCCTCATGCTGAAAACTTGACATCAACACCTTGTTTTGGTCATCATTGAGCCCTACGGTGGCAATCGAAGGGGTGGGAAACACCGACACGCCATTCGTCTCATTATAAAGAGAGACATTCCCGCCGATAACCGGTGTATTGAGTTTGGCACATGCCTCTTTAATACCCAGACACCCTTGCGCAAACTGCCACATCACCTCAGGGTTTTCCGGATTACCGTAATTCAGACAGTCGGTAATTGCCAGCGGACGTGCTCCGCTCATTGCCACATTCCGACCACTTTCCATCACTGCTGCCGCCGCACCGCCTTTGGGGTCAATGTAACAAAAACGGACATTGCAGTCACTGCTCATTGCCAATGCTCTGCCGGTCTCTTTGACACGAATAACCGAAGCATCCAGATCACCGCCTTTTTTGACCGTATTGGTCTGTACCATGGCGTCGTACTGTCGATAGACCCACCCTTTGTCCACGACCTCCATGGAAGCAAGCAGCGTCTCAAACGCCTCCTGATTGCTCACAACGTCAAAATCATCAACACTCACGTGCGCGATGGCATCCAAATACCGGGGTCGCCGTGTCGGACGGTCCAGCACCGGTGCCTCCTCGCTAACCGGATCCACCGGAATATCGGCACACTTCTCACCATGCCAGAAAAGTTCCATACGACCGGTATCGGTCACTTCACCAACCACTGCCGCATCAAGTTCCCATTTGTTGAAAATGTCAATAATTTCCTGCTCACTCCCTTTTTTGGCACAAATAAGCATCCGCTCCTGCGATTCGGAGAGCATGAACTCATAGGGTGTCATCCCTTCCTCACGGGCAGGAACTTTGTCTAAATGCATTATCATGCCGCTGCCCGAACGCCCTGCCATCTCAAACGAACTGGAGGTCAGTCCGGCAGCCCCCATATCTTGAATACCGACAACATGCTCGGTCTGAAACAGCTCCAAACATGCTTCTAAAAGCAGTTTTTCCGTAAAGGGGTCTCCCACCTGTACCGTCGGTCGCAACGACTTGGACTCTTCGGTAAACGAATCTGAACTCATCACGGCACCGCCCAGACCGTCACGCCCGGTTTTGGAACCGACATAAATAACCGGATTGCCGACGCCTTCGGCTTTACCATAAAAAATCTCATCGCTTTTGGCAATACCCAGGTTAAACGCATTGACCAAAATATTACCGTTGTAACATGCATCAAAGCTCATTTCACCGCCAATAGTCGGTACACCCATACAGTTACCATAACCACCAATACCCTCAACCACGCCACGCACCAAATAGCGCTGGTGGGCACTGGTGGCATCACTCTCAAGAACATGACCAAAACGTAATGCATTCAGACTCGCGACAGGTCGGGCACCCATGGTAAAAATATCACGCATAATGCCACCCACACCCGTTGCCGCACCCTGATAGGGTTCTATGAAACTCGGGTGGTTGTGACTCTCCATTTTAAACACGGCGGCATATCCGTCGCCAATATCAATGACCCCCGCATTTTCACCCGGTCCCTGAATGACCCATGGCGCTTCAGTAGGAAAACCGCCAAGATGCTTCTTGGACGATTTATAGCTACAGTGCTCACTCCACATTGCTGAGAAAATACCTACTTCTACCAAATTGGGTTCACGACCTAAAATCTTTTGAATGTTGGCATAGTCTGTCTGCGAAAGCTTATGCTGGGAAAGTATCTCGTCGATGTTCTCTAGTGGCTTGCTCAATGGAGTTCCTTAATTTACATGTAAATAAAATAGAAAATTTAAACAGAGATTATAGCCAAAAGCGCATTATGGCAAACTAAACTTTTTAACATCTTATGGTAGAATAAATCTACATGACTCCACATCACAGCAAAGGAACTCTCAATGCTAAAATATCTATTCAATCTACTCCTCGTCATGGGTACCGCTTTTACCCTGCTACATGCCGACTCCACGGTAGAACAGGCGCTACTGCAAAAAACCGGCTATACTATTTCAGGAAGCTTCTCTCCTTATGATTTTGAGCCAAAAGGCGACAACAACCCCTTCGACTGGGCATATACCGCACGCTCTTCGGGTCAGGTGTATCAACTTCAAGGGGTTGCTCCAACACCCAAAAGTGTGTTCGGATGGAAAAAGGTTGCCATACCATCGTCAACACCCATGTGGTATATGTTTCAACTCGATGGTGATATTGACGGTGACGGCAGCCTGAAATTCGACTGGGTACTGGTTCTTGCCACGGGTAAGAAAGCTGCCTACAAACTTGTCGGTGTGCGAGACAACGGTACGTTTCAATACTCCGACAAGCTCAATATCGACTACAAAATTGTCGGTAACACCGTCCAAACCGGAGCCGTAGGTACCTTTGACGGTTCTGCCAATGTACCCGATACCAACGACAGCGGCATCGACAACAACCAGAGTACCGACAATAGCTGTACATCTCTGCCTCAAGAGCCTGTAGGACAGCGCTCAATACTGCGTGTCACGAAATATTACGGTACGAGCAGCCGCTATACCGATGTGACCCATACTATGGTTTCCGCCAGCCCGACGTCAACCACCATTACCGAAGGCCATCAGTCCAGCGGCAATGACAAAATCGAAAGTTTTACCTCTTTCTTTACCATTAACGGCAATTACAAAGATATTAGCAAAGATGTCTCCGAACGTACCGGGTTGAGTCCGAAAACCACGACCTACACACCCTACTGGCGTGAGCCGGTCAATGAGGTGTGCGAGAATCAAACCTGGAACTTTGCCGTTAGCATGACCCAGTCATCGCAAACAACAACAGATAATGTCACTTACAAAGTCATAGCGCTGAACGAATCCAAAACCGTTGCCGGAGGAACCTTCAGTACCATTCATCTGGAAGTCACAACCAATAGCTACAGCAAGCATCAATGGATTGACGCTACCAGTGGAGCTCTCATCTTTGAAGAAACTCGCAATACCGATGACAGCCTGAAACAAACCAAAGAGCTGCTCTCATTACAATAATATTTGAAAATACATGTAAATTTACATGTATTTTCACCTGCTACTACATTCTTTTCACACGCTTCTGCGCTACGATGTCACCGAGGCACACATATTTAACCACAGGAGTCACCCATGAAAACCACACCGACACTCGGAATTATTTCAGTCGTTCTCGTCACATTGATGTTTAGCGGTTGTAATCACAGCAGCAACAGCAACCCTGATACTACAGAGTATTATGAGCAACCCACTCAAGTTGATCCCAAGGTCATGCTTGTTGACACCAAACGACTGCTAGAAGCCACACTCACTGACAATAGCGGTCAAACCGCAACCCGTCAAGATGACGGAACGTACCGCTTTGAGAATAACATCACCTTTCCCGTTACCGCTACCAACGGCTATATCGATGCCAATAGTGACGGTATTGTCAATAACAATGAAGTGGTCAATGAGATAGAGTTCCATGCCGCAGAAGGCCGCGCTGTTACTCTGGCCAGTACCCTGGCATCTAACAGCGTCATGCGTACGGTCTTAGAAGACGATTTCGGACTGACATCACAGCAGATTACCTCTAAAACACCCGATAACGATCAGGATCTGGAGGTATTTTCCAAAGTGCTGTTTGACTATATGCAAAGCAATGCATACACCAGTGTCAGTACCATTTCAGAAGAGGCACTACGCTCTTTGGTCAGTACCTTTACCACGCAGCGAGATGAACTCGAAGGCGTCGATTCTACTGATGTTCCCGTCAATGACGATTCAAACGACGGCACGTTACCTCCTGCTCCGGGAAGAGACTATGGACAAGCTGCACAATAACGGCTATTTCATCTCAAAACATCGTGTATTTTAGTACCGTTTTTCGGTACTAAATCGCAAACCCATCACCCGATGGTCGTTCGCTTTTTCATACCGACAAGCCAGTATGCTACGGCCAGTCCGACAATAACCGCCCCCACGACCAGTAATTCATTGCCTTTTTCCGGCGAAAGCGAATAGATGAGTACCTTTCGAATCAAAGCTGCCATTGCCAGCATAATAAACGCACCTATGGCAAACCCTCTACCTTGAAGATGATTAATCTGCTCATGAATCAACTCAACAGCCGCCCATAAAACAAGCAGACTCCCCAGTACGGTTAAAATACCTTTTTCTATTCCGATATCTGAGAAAAACAACAGATAAATATCGTAAACAAATAGCCCAATTGCAAAAAAAGCCACCAGCGCTAACGCACCTGCGAGAAAAAAATTGACATATGAATTGAATTGTTTCAAATTGGAAAGTACACTTTTTTCAAATCGTGACATTGATAGAAACTTACTTAACTCTTCTTCTCTATAAGAACTTGTCAACACATCAAGATTCATGTCAATAATCTTTTCAACAGCTCTGATTTCACGGATGTGTTGCTGTTTCTCGACAAACGTATCTTCAATATGTTTTAATATGAACACTCTGACAAAACTAAAAGCAGAGTTGACATAATGTGTCGGCAAACCGATTTTGACATGGATTTCACCGATTTTGTAGAGATAGGTAAAATAGGCCAAGTCATACTTCCCGCAAAAAAGATTGACAAACCACTCTTTAATTTTGGTACGATGATGTTCAATGATTTTTTTATTTTTTAAAAATTGAGCCGTTTTACCAAAACCCCAGATATGGTCATAAAATCCGTCAATAAACTCTTCAGACAACGCTTGCATTTGAGGTTGCAACTTCAATAATACCTCCGTGTCCTCACGCGTAAACTTGTAATGATCTTTAATGCTTGTATATTGCTGTTCCATCGTAATCCTCCTTGAGAATAAAGCATGGCAGATAGCAGAGCCAGACCTGTCAGTCGCCGGATTTTATGCCCAAAACATGACTTTGGCACAGATGACAATACCAAGCCCCAGCACTATAACAAGTTTATGAAAATGCTCCTGCATAAACGGACTCTTGGGTCGCTTGGTAACCTTGGTAAAAAGATTGTAAAGCACCCCCAAAACAATCACCAGCGCCAACACAATTTTGAGTACCAAAATTTTTTGCAGATTCGTCTCAAAAAATCCGGCTTCCGTATTGATATAACGTGACATCATCATGCCGCCGGTAAGCACAATAAACAGCAGCGTCAACGGAAAAATTGTAAAACTCCGTTTGCCGAGCGTCTGGTTAATCTCTTGTGCCACCTCACCGCTAAAGCGCTTTTTTAACGCCGAAATAACCGCAAGGTCACTAAAAACATAACCTAAAAACATTATGCCGAGAATCAGGTGTATAATATGAACATAAGGATAAAGTGCTTCCATAGATTCCGCCTTTGCCGTAAGAGAGTATTGTAGCATTATACTCTTTTTACATGTATTTTATCATGACGACGCCATTGCTTTTTAAGTTCAAGTGCTCAGATGAACGTCATCGTATCACTTCACCCGCCCCCAAATTTTAAATCAAAGGGATGTTCCCCAATTTGATTCAAAATCAATAATGTCTTTACGAACATTATCTATATTTTTAGAACAATTTCCGATACTGTCCTTAAAAGTTCGCAATTTCTAAACTCTTCATAGTCTTAAGCCGCACTTTGCAGCAACTCCTCACGTTTGATCATCACCAGTTCCAGTTTCTACGGTTGGATATAAACTCCTTTCTATTTTCCACGTGGATACGCCCTAATCGTCCTTGCCAAAGATGCCCTGTTCTTTTGTATTTTTTATTGTAGTATATGGCATAATTCATGTTAAGTTGTCTCATAAATGTAGAGAGATTACCTGTAGAAGTTTCTATGAGTAGATGATAGTGATTGGACATAAGACAATAGTTATGAAGAGTGATCTCATAACTTTTCATATAGAAGCACATCAGCTCTTCAAAGTATTCATAATCATCAGGGTGACGAAAGATATTCATCTTATCTACACCTCTATTGATAATATAATAATACCCTGCTATCTCTATGCGTGGTCGTCTTGGCATGTTTATTCCCTGTTTGGAGTATAGGTTAGATTTGATTAAGTTATCATTATCACCTGACCCCTAAGCTGTGACCCTTAATCTCTCACAGGGGTGTATTTTATGTTTTGTTAGATGTTCTTTAGTGGTACTGATGTTCCATTTCGCTTTTATACTCACTAATTATATCATTTGACATGTCTATATAGTAAAAGATATGAGAATCAATAGCCCATAACATGCTATTTACATCTTTCATGATTTTGGACATATTCTCTATGTTATAACTTTCTTTATTTGGGAAATGTAATTTACCACTTTTATTTTTGTGGTATCTATATTTTTGACCATTTGTATCTGTATCGTGCATTTGCTTAATATATTTTTCAATATCTTTTGGAAATTCTTCATCTGATATGGCAATAAAAAAGAGTATATTTTTTAATGAAGCAAGCAGTTCATATAAACTATGTGTACTATCTAATGAATCGCTAATTTTTTCAGATAGTGTACCATTTTGTAAATATCCTAATTGTTCCATTTTTTCATATAAAACTTCACCTTCT
>QNZR01000084.1 GCA_003978475.1 Sulfurimonas sp. | reverse complement strand
TGTCTGTTTGAATTTGTAGATTTCAGAAAGCTGATCAATCGTATTGTTAATATTGACAAGAGGGTCATTACTTTGAGCACTGTTCTTGTTCTGTAAAAAAATATAGACCTTTTTATCGATCTCTTCAAAAACTTTTTGCAACTTTGTCAGCAGCGTATTGAGCATACTGGCAACTGCCTGACTTTCCATGAGCACGCCACCATCGACACGCTTGGAATAATTACCCTCATAAGCAGCCTGCATCACCTCTTTGATGGAATAAAAAATATTGACATAGGGCTTTAGAAACCGATTGACCACCAGAAGAATAACAAGCATAATCAAAACAGCAAACAGTGTTGTATACATAATGGTCATAACACTGCTGCCGCGGACATCACTCACATCAATGACCATACTCACCACACCGAGAACTTCTCCTTCTTTGGCATGATGACATCGCATACAGTTGGGAGTACCAAAGGCTGAAGCTGTAAAAGGAATGGTCATGCGCATCATACTCTTCGTTGCGGTTTCTGTCATTTCCTGCACCGTTTTTCCGGTTTGCATTACCCGCTTGTCAATAAGATCCCGTGCAATTTCATTATTGAAGCCCTCGCCAAACTGTTTCACAACCACTTGTGAACGCACCACCCATAACGCACTGATATTTTCATTATTTTCAATCTGCTTTAAAAAATAGGAGCGCTTGTCCATCATGCCGTTGACCATATGAGCTGTTAACCCGCTGCGCACAATTTCTGCGGTAAGCTTCGCACGTTTTTCAGCACTTTTAATACCAAATTCTCTAAAATTAACGGTAATGATAATAATCATCGCGATACAATACGTTAGAAACAACCCTACCAATATTAACATGACTTTTTGCCGTGTACTCATACCAATACCTTACCTTTATACCAAGTAAACTGAAAGTTTTATCACTACATCGGCATTGGGTCTATAATTTTAAATTATAAAGTATTATGTTTTTTGATCGTGTTTTTCTCTTCCTCTGTTGCTACAAGGTTCTTAAAGCTTTTAATACTGAAAAGTCGAAGATTGCGGCTCTTTAAGGCTTTTACTTCATTACTGAACCCCCGTTTCGAGACCATCACAAATGTATCTACACTAATATGCGCCATATGACACTGTTGTTGCAGTTTACTCAACTCATTTTTTCTAATTTTGGCATGAGTATATTTACATGTAGTGGCAATCGTTTTACCTGAACGTGTCTTGGCAATGCTGTCTATCTCGACATCATGATTCCAATAATGTCCAATCTCAACAATAGGATCGTCTTTAAAACTCTCTCGAATTAGCTCCATACAGAGTTGTTTAAAAACCCACTCCGTAAACTCCTGCTTTCGGTTCAGATAATGTACTTCAAATTCAGCATAATCTCCCTCCCGAATACCTTTAAAAATGGGAGAAACAAAAGCAAACCAGAACCGTACAAACGGTACGTTAAAATAGAGCTTGGGTTCAACCGACTCTATTGCTGAATGTATCTGCCGAATCATACCGCTTTCACAAAGATAACGTAATGCCGCATCGCCAATATCTGAAGCAATACGTGCACGTTTATAGGCTGAATGCACACGACCGTCACCCAGTGCAATACCGGTAAGCAGGCTGTGATAGATGCTGTCACTCAACGTCATACTTGTCATCTGCCGATGATAATGCTCATACCGATCCAATATATGCATCTTAATAAGAGGCAAAAGCGGCATATGATGATCCGGTACACCTGAGATGCCTCCAAAAATGGCAAACCGCTCAATGGCTTCTTCAAAGTTTGTAAAGTTATTTTGGAAATAAAAGGAGCGAAACTGTTGTAACAGTGGGGGATGTTGGGATGTAATCATGGTATCTTTTTGTAACATTGTACTCTAATATACTCTAAAGACTGCTATGATCGCATCCAATACAGATAGCCAATGACACTGAGTCCGGAACTTCCCAGAATCATTGCCATTACTACAATTTGATAGCGTACTGCAATCAGCGGATCCACTCCGGAGAGAATCTGTCCCGTCATCATACCCGGCAGGGAGACCAGTCCAACCGCTAAAAGTGCATTAATACGAGGAATCAGTGATGCGCGCAGTGCAATGGCACGTGCTTTCTCGTAAACATTGACATCGATTTCATGACTAAAACGTTCTGCTGCCAATGAAACGGAGTTCATGGCATTGGCATAAATCATTCCGGCTAAAGGAATGACATACTTGGGTTCATATAAGGGACTCAACTCCAATACCCACTCCAGCACTACCCACAGATTAATACTACCGCCGATGGCGATAGAAGCAAAGATAATACTGTAGGCATGCACGCTTTTATGCTCAATATTGCGTAAGGTAATGAGACTTGAAACGGCAATCATGACCACAATAACACTGACTCCGACAATGATGGAATCGTTCTCAAACAAATAAATCAGCACATACCCGACAAGCAGTAGCTGTGCCATCATGCGCAATGACGCTAGCACAATTTCATACTTACTCCCTACCCACTTAAAATAGACATACGCCACAACACCAACCGGTAAAAAAATATAGATGATATGTTCTAAAGGTATTAAATACATGTAAAATAGTCTAGCACGTTTTACCTTGATTTACGATACCGATTGCCCTATAATCTCACCTCAGATTATTTAAGGCTATTCATGCAAAAAGTTTTCATAGAACATCAGTTTCGGGGGTCGGTATTGCTACCGGACACCCCTAATGCCAAATATATTTTCGGTCGCATCAAACAGGCCTATGCCAATCACGAACCACTCGGTATTCATCTTCTTTTTAACAAAAAGAAACTGGTGCAGCTGCAAACCTATCAAAAAGGCGGTGCTCTTGAAGAGCTGTTACATTTAGAACTTTACATCGCATTGGGAGCGGTATTGTCTTTCAACACCGATGACGCCAAACAACTAAAAAACTCTATTGAACTCACCAATGATACCGCCCATGCCAACTTCAATATTGCCAAACGCGTCACGCTTGTCAATAAGAAGAATCTTGGGAAAACAGACACGAGCTATCTTTTTTGGGATATTGAGAATTTCTCCAGTATTGCCTCAATTTTTTCTGATATCATTGAACCTTACACTATTCCAGATCACCATATCTATCTTGCTGCCAATCCCGACTCACTCTACCTTAAAAAACGGGAATGGGAAGCCAATCTGTACGATTACGGTAAAACTCTGAACTCATTTGAATTCATTAAATGCGATCATGGGAAAAATGTTGCTGATGATGTACTGTTGGAACGTTTTAAGCACCTCAATCTGCGCCACAGTAATATTTTTATGATGACGTTTGACCGAGAATTAAAAGAGCGGTTTGAACAAGCATGCCATGACAGCAATAACTTGTTAATGATGAAGGGGTGACGCTACACTAACAGTGATTTGACAAACAACACCGTTTTGGTCAGTGCAACTGCGACACCTACCATGACCAACGGTACCATAATAAAAAAAGCGATCACGGGAATTGCAAACAGATTGTCATCGCACCATTGAATCCAACTCTTTGACTGCCCGATAGTTTGTGTATTTGTATTTTGTGAGCTCATAAACTTTACCCTTCGTTACAATTATTGACGTAGTATATGCTAAGCCTGTAAAGGATTTGTTAATCTTAATGTCACAAAAGTGTTATCGAAAGTGACAAAGTGAAAGGGATGGCACTACAATATCTGATTTAATGATTTTGATTTTGGGGCGCATTATGGTCATGATATTAATCTTTCTCTGTTATGATTCAGTCACAAAGGATTTCAGATGTTAATTGACTCATTTCTCTCATTCGGTCTGTTTTTCATAACGGCCGTTTTAATTGTGCTTGCGTTTTTATTTTTGTATGCACTGGTAACACCTTATGATGATTATAAACTCATCTTTGAAGAGAACAATACAGCAGCAGCCATTGGATTTGGCGGAGCAATCCTTGGTCTGTGCATTCCTCTTTACAGTGCCCTTATCAGTTCGGTGTCATATGGAGATTTTCTCATTTGGGCGCTCATTGCCATGCTGATTCAGCTGCTGTTTGCCGTAGCAGTGACACGACGAAAGGGAAAATTTTCTTTTGAAGACAAGATTACCGAAGGCAATGTTCCTGTCGGTACCTTAATGGGTTTTCTCTCCATCTCAATTGGTCTCATCAACGCCGGGTCTATGAGCTACTAAGGGGCAAATATTGCCTGGGATTTTACTGTTTTTGCTGCTTGCCGTCTCTGCCTTGGCAGATCTTCTTGATACCAATGCAAGTGCTACCGGCAGTACCTATTTTACGGAAAAAAACTACCGCAAAGCGCTACCGCTGCTACAACAAGACGTTGCCAAAGGGCTCAAGCCCGCGATGTACCGGCTGGGCTATATGTATCAACATGGTCTGGGCGTACCGCAGGACTACCGTAAAGCTGCCGTACTCTTCCAGCGGGCCGCATCTGATTTTGAATATACCCTAGCCGTTCCCAGCAGCCAAAAAAGAGTGGCTGCCTCCTTCACACAACGTCTTAGCAGTCAACTTGACCCCGCAACCAATAAAAGCGGTGATGCCTTTGCTCTTTCCAAGCTAGATACCGATACACCCGAAGCAAAAAGTCTCTTAACCGCTTTTTTAAGTGACGGCTTTTTTGGCTTAAAGCCCTACAAAACCAACTACATCTTACCGGTTGCATATTCCCGAAATAAATATCCTCACATCTCGTCAAATACCCATTACAGCAATTACACCGCACAAGATACTCAAGAATACGGTGTTTACGACAAAAATGTCGAGGTAGAGTTTGAGCTCAGCCTGAGAAAACCGCTCACGTACAATCTGTTTGGTCTCCACGAATCCATTAATGTCGCCTACACGCAAAAAGTCTGGTGGCAACTCTACAGCCTCTCTGCGCCGTTTCGTGAAACCAACTATGCACCGGAAATTTTTATTGTCATTCCTACCTCTTGGGGTATTGACAACCGCTCAGGGCTTAAGGCACTGAAGATCGGCTATATTCATGAATCTAACGGTCAGGAAGGATATCGCTCACGCTCATGGAACCGCCTTTATCTTAGTGGGATGTGGCAATGGAACAACCTGCTTCTGGCAACACGACTCTGGCATCGTATCCCCGAAGATAAAAAATATGAGGGCTATTACACTGGAAAGCCCAATCCCGAAACCGGTCTTTATGAGCCCAATTACAGCGGTGATGACAACCCTTATATTGAAGAGTATTTAGGCTATGGTGACATTCGCATTAACTATCTTTACAAAAAACATCAATTTGGAGCGCTGCTGCGTTACAATTTCGGTTCAGGAGGAAGGCACCGAGGTGCTGTTGAGTGTCACTGGTCCTATCCGTTTCTACACTCCAAAAATACCTTTTGGTATGTAAAACTTTTTAATGGCTACGCAGAGAGTCTTATAGATTACGACCAATCTGTCACCAAAACCTCGTTTGGCTTCTCGTTTTCCAGGGCACTGTTTTAATGCTGTCACTTTCTATGGATCATAAACAAAACACGGGAGCGCTTTAACGCTATTTTCATAATTTTTTATGTATAATTATGTTAAAATACACTAATGGAACCGTATGAAAATTATTATACTGCTGTTTGGCGCACTTGTCATCTTGCTAGCCGCTCGGGAGAGCAAAATTGTTTTAGTCACGTACTCAAAACAGCATCTGGCTGTCAAAAATTTTAAAGCATTTATTGCATCCCATCGTGCACTGCTGCAACGCACCCATACAACCACCCCTATTGATATCGGAGTGTTTCAGTCGCAACAGTACTATTTCATAGCACTCAAACCTTTTGCCACACGTCATGCCGCACAGAAGCTATTGCAGCAACTGCACCCGTATTACCCTTCTGCGTATATCAGCAGTTACCCCAATAGTGTCAATCATCTTATGATGTCTCAGCCGCTCGTTGTAAGTGAGCCCTCCATGACATTACAACCGACTAAGACACCACCTATAGATCAAGATAATAACACTTCCGCGATGCGGTTGGAACAGGAATTTTTAAAGCCACTTAGCATTGAAGAGATTATCCACACCACCACATCGAACAATACTGCCGTACAACCTGATAGAATACAACCCTCCAAAAGCACACCGAAAAATTTTCAACCCATCTTATATTTTGGTTATATGTTCATCACCATGCTCATTGTTCTTATAATCATTCTTATCGTAAAAAATCACCGCCTAAAAGGACGACTCGGCTACCAGCAGGCCCTTCTTAATGCACGCAATATTCTACACGACGACGCAAAAGAGAAAAAAATCCCCATCCATGCCGTTGATTTGGCACGTTATATTCAAACGGCTCTTAGCCGTGCCATGAAAGAACAGCCAGAACTTTTAGCACTTAAACCCGTACAGCAGATTCAGACCTGCATTAACGATATTATAATCATCGACTCGTTCATGCATGGAGAGGTCTATATTAAAAACAGAGACTTCCCTCTTAGCTATCTTACTGAAGATCTTGCCAAACGCTACCAGCTTACTTTCGAAGTCTCTTCAACACTTCCTGATACGCTTATTGGCAGTGTTGAAACCATTGAACATATCTTTTTACGGCTCTCATACGTTAATACTCAGACCATTACCATTGAGAGTCGTACCCAATCGGATGAACATATGGTGTTACAGTTTTCCATAACCTATGATGGTGTCGAAAATCATGCTATTGATTATGCCATTATTAAAGAGTTTATTCTCTCCGTCGGGGGCACTCTGACTCCCAATCTGGAACACTATGACTCACGCACCATTTCCATGTTTACCCTACCCTTCTTACTAACGGACAAGAACTCGCTTAAAATTAAACGTCCCTAAATAGGTAATATTTACACAATGGCTTCACACTTAATTATTAAAATCATCGTATAATCTGCACAAGGAACCTTCATGATAAAAATATTACTACTCTTTCTCTTTAGCCTCTCGCCGCTTTGGTCTCAAAATATTGAAGCAACTTATGATGTCAAGTTTTCATTTTTTGGAAAAATCGGTGAGAGTACGGTAACATATGAAACCCAAAACCATCACTACAAGATCACAGTAACTGCCGTTACTATGGGAATTACAGCGAAACTGACATCCAACCGGGTAGAGATTTACACCAGTGAAGGAATCATCGTTAATGGTCTGTTGCAACCGCAGATTTTCATCTCTTCTAAAAAATCTGACAAAAAGATTCGTACCAAGACCTACACCTTTGATCATCACAATAAAACCGTCACACTAGATGTTGACACCACCCGTTTTAAAACAAAACGCTCATTTGACCTGAAACATATGAAAATTATTGAGACGAAAAATACCGTTGTCTCTCACAGCAACCGACCTTACGATTTTTATGCCAAAGATGATGCCATTACCCTCTTTTTCAATACGCCTGCCTACCTTAAGGAGACGCCAGAATCTCAAAGCGCCCAAGTTCATGCCATTGGCATCAACCACGATAATGACACCATAACCATTACGCTGCCCAGCAAGAAAAAAGAGCAGAAAATTAAAAAGAAACTTCATGTTCAGGCATCCAATCGTGTCTATACCATTGATGTTAGCAAAGATGTCTTACGTGAAGATGATGCCGAAGGTGAATTAATTGTGACCATGGATGCCAACAATATACCGACAGCGGTATTTATGGAAGACATTGCTCTCTTTGGTGACATTAAGGCCAAACGGGTTTCAGAGAAAGTCCTGCCATAGTGCCGGAATTTTATCTGTTTTTAACGCATGTTTAATTATACTCCCTAAAAAATTACACTGGCAGTGCATTGAGATCATTTCAAAATCTTCTTATATTACAAAATCTTTACCGACAACGGGCTTTGGGGTTTTCATTTAGTGACCCCATTGCGCTCAATCACAAAAACACTACAGCATTGCCCAATAATTTTGAACTCTTACAACAAACCATTTCACAGTGCTACTTGTGTGACCTGAACAAGTCACGTCGGCAAAGTATGTACGGTTACGGTAATATCCACGCCGATATTATGATTGTTGATGCCTACGTCTCACACAGCGAAAATGAACATAATGCCTACTATGTCGGTCGCTCGGGGCTATCGCTTAAAAATATGGTTGAAAAAGTACTGCTCAAGCGTATTGACGAAGTCTACTTGACCCATGCCGTTAAATGCAAACCCCGAGACTCCAAAGAGCCCTCAACCTCAGAATTTGAGAGTTGCAAAGCATACCTGTTCAAACAGATTGATCTGATTCAACCTAAAATCATTATTGCTCTTGGAGAAAAAGCCTACCGTCTCATTACCGGAGATACTACTCCTTTTGAGCAGGTTCGAGGTGAGCGCGTCAATTTTTCCACTTTTTCACTCGTTCCCATCTACCATCCGACACACCTGTTGCGAAACCCGTCGTTAAAACGGGAAACGTTACATGATCTTAACAAAATAAAGAGCGCCCTATGAAACTATTGTTCCTCCTATGTCTGCCTCTGTTTTTAATTGCACAAAGCAGTAAAATTTCAAATATTCCACTACCGAGAGTCTATATTCAAAATCTCGATATTTACCCGTGCGACACCTCATGTATGGAAACAATGCTTGAGCATGGACAAATTTTTTCATTTTTGGCTCATGCCGATAATACGGACATTGACAATGACGAACTGCTACAGCTCAAACGTATTTACACGTCACTGCTCAACCTCGGCACCTCAGGTTTTGGCGGTGAATTTAAAATTGCCATACTGCTTCCTTACAAAAAAATTGGAAAATATGCCGCCTCTACCACT
>QNZR01000130.1 GCA_003978475.1 Sulfurimonas sp. | reverse complement strand
GGTATGTAAGTTCACTACCGTCACGTATAGGTACGCTTCTTGGTATCAAGATGAAAGATCTCGAGCGTGTACTTTACTATGAGGCGTACATTGTAGAAGAGGGCGGTGAAGCCTACTATGATGCCGAGCAGAAAACCATGGTAGCCAAGTACGATGTTCTTAATGAAGAACAATATCGTACGCTGTTCCAGCGCTACAGTGAAACCGGTTTTGAAGCTTATATGGGTGGTGAAATTGTTCGGGATCTTCTTGATGATATTGATCTGGTAGATATTTTTGCGCAACTCAAAGAAGATATGGAAAAAACCAATTCCGAAGCCAAGCGTAAAACCATTGTCAAACGTCTTAAAGTGATTGAGTCGTTCCTCAACTCAGGAAACAATCCGGCGTGGATGATGTTGACGGCACTGCCGGTACTGCCACCGGATCTGCGTCCGTTAGTCAGTCTTGACGGCGGGAAATTTGCCGTGTCTGATGTCAATGATCTTTATCGTCGTGTCATTAACCGTAATCAACGTTTAAAACGTCTTGTAGAGCTGGAGGCTCCGGAGATTATTGTACGAAATGAGAAGCGTATGCTTCAAGAGTCCGTTGATGCACTTTTTGATAACGGTCGTCGTGCTAATGCGGTCAAAGGAGCCAACAAGCGTCCTTTGAAATCGCTTTCGGAAGTCATTAAAGGAAAACAGGGGCGGTTTCGTCAAAACCTACTGGGTAAGCGGGTAGATTTTTCCGGACGTTCAGTCATCGTCGTGGGTCCAAATCTACGTATGGATCAGTGCGGGTTACCTAAAAAAATGGCACTGGAGCTGTTTAAACCGCACTTAATTGCCAAACTTGAAGACAAAGGCTACGCCACTACGGTTAAAGCGGCAAAAAATATGATTGAAGCAAAAACCAACGAGGTATGGGAATGTCTCAATGAGATTGTTGACGGATATCCGATCATGCTGAATCGTGCACCGACACTGCACAAGCTCTCCATTCAGGCATTCCATCCCAAACTGATTGACGGTAAGGCAATTCAGCTTCATCCACTTGTTTGTGCGGCATTTAATGCGGACTTTGACGGGGATCAGATGGCGGTACATATTCCACTGTCAACCGAGGCGATTGCCGAAGCAAAAGTTTTAATGCTAAGCACCATGAATGTTCTGCTTCCGGCATCAGGTAAAGCCATTGCTACGCCATCACAAGATATGGTTTTGGGTATCTATTATATAACACTGGAAAAGAACGGCGTCAAAGGCGCCAATAAGCTTTTTTCCAACGCCGACGAGGTATTGGTTGCATTAGAACATAAGGCATTAGACATTCATGCCAAGATTCGAACGCGTGTAGACGGTCGTGTGATTCAGACTACGGCAGGTCGGCTGATTTTAAAATCAATTATTCCCGATTTTGTTCCCATTGATTTGTGGAACGTCGTTATGAAAAAGAAACATATCTCCGCACTGGTAGATTATGTCAATAAATACGGCGGACTGAGCATTATTGCGAGTTTTCTGGATAATTTGAAAGATATCGGTTTCAAATATGCAACCGAAGCCGGCGTGTCGATCTCTATTGATGATATTATTATTCCGGATGCGAAAAAAGAGCTCATTGTAAATTCAAAAAACAGGGTTAAAGAGATTCAAAAGCAGTTTGAAGCGGGTTTATTAACCGAGCAAGAACGTTACAATAAAATTATTGATGTCTGGACCGACACTAACAATACCGTGGCGGGTATGATGATGGATTTGGTTGAAAATGACAAAGACGGTTTCAACTCGATTCATATGATGGCAGACTCCGGGGCACGTGGTTCTGCAGCACAAATTCGCCAGCTTGCCGGTATGCGGGGGCTGATGGCAAAACCCAGTGGCGATATTATCGAGACACCGATTATATCGAACTTTAAAGAAGGTCTTAATGTTCTTGAGTACTTTATTTCGACACACGGTGCGCGTAAAGGGCTTGCCGATACCGCGCTCAAGACGGCCAATGCGGGATATTTAACGCGTAAACTGGTTGATGTGGCGCAAAATGTTAAAGTTGTAGAGCATGACTGCGGTACGCACGAGGGAATCGAGTTAACAGAAATCTCTATTGGTAACGAGATGATTGAACCTTTGGAAGACCGTATTTTCGGTCGGGTATTGGCAGAAGACATTATTGACCCTATTACCAATGAAATTCTCTTTACCGAGGGAACGCTCCTGGATGATTTAAAAGTACTCAAAGTCTCTGAGGCGGGTATTAAAGCCGTACACATTCGCACACCGACTACCTGTAAATCCGAAGGAGGCATCTGTGCATTGTGCTACGGGCTGAATTTGGGAACCGGAGAGATGGTTCGTCGTGGTGAAGCGGTAGGTATTATTGCCGCTCAGTCTATCGGAGAGCCCGGAACGCAATTAACCCTTCGTACCTTTCACGTCGGTGGTACGGCATCGAGCACGCGTGAAGAGCGTCAGGTTATTGCGGAAAAAGAAGGGTTTATTCGTTATTACAATATGAAAACGTATACTTCTAAAGAGGGTAAAAATATTGTAGCCAACCGTCGTAATTCGGGTGTACTTTTAGTGGAGCCGAAAATCAAGGCACCGTTTGACGGTACTGTTGATGTTCAAAATATTCATGATGAAATCCTGATTAGTTTAAAAGGAAGTAAGGAGACGGTGCGTTATACGCTGCGTAAACATGACGTTGCCAAAGCCAATGAGCTGGCCGGAGGTAGCGGTAAAATTGAAGGGAAATATTATCTTCCGTACAAAACCGGAGACAAGGTTCATGAAGACGAGTCTATTGTCGAGTCCATCAAAGATGGCTGGAATGTGCCCAATCACATTCCATATGCATCAGAAATCATGGTAGATGACGGTGCCCCGGTAACACAGAAAATTGTGGCTCAAGAAAATGGAACGGTGAAGTTTTTTCTACTTAAAGGTGACTATTTAGAGCGTCATAATGAGATTAAAAAAGGGCATGAGGTTTTTGAGAAAGGTCTCTTTGCCGTGGTGGTTGATGCTGAAGATCGTGAAGCAATGCGCCACTACATTGCACGAGGGTCTATTGTTGAAATTGATGATGATGCCCATGTTGAAAGTGGTACGTTGCTGGCAAAGCCGAGTTCTGAGGAGAGCATTGTTATTGCTGAGTGGGATCCCTACTCAAACCCGACCATTTCCGAAGCTGACGGTACGGTAACGTTTGAAGATATTATTCCGGGTGTCACGGTTTCCGAACAGTTTGACGAATTGACCGGTAAAACCCGTTTGATGTTACATGAGTATATTTCACCGGAATATAAGCCAACCATTTTATTGGCAACAGTAGACGGGACAATTCTTCGTTATGCGCTCGAGCCGAAAACAGCCGTATATGTTCAAGACGGCGCAGAAGTCAAAATTGCCGATACTTTGGCAAAAACGCCCAAAGCACTTCAAAAATCGCGCGATATTACCGGGGGTCTGCCACGAGTATCAGAATTGTTTGAAGCTCGTCGTCCCAAAGAGACGGCACTCATTGCCGAACTGGATGGTGTCGTGAGTTTCGGTAAACCGCTGCGGGGGAAAGTCCGTATTATTATCAGCTCGGACAATGGGATTGTCAAAGAGTATTTTGTTGCCAAAACCTTGACCGCTCTCGTGAAAAATGGCGAATTTGTTCACGCGGGTGAGCGTCTGACGGACGGTATTGTCTCATCGTACGAAATCTTACGTATTTTAGGGGTTAAAGCACTCTATAATTATCTGGTGAGTGAAGTGCAGCAGGTTTACCGTCGTCAAGGGGTTAATATTGCCGATAAGCATATTGAAGTCATCTTTACCCAGATGCTGCGTCAGGTTAAAATTGTTGATTCGGGCGATACCAAGTTTATTGAAGGTGATCTGATTAGCAAGATTAAGTTTATTGAAGAGAACAATAAAATTTTACGTCTTGGCGGCGAACCGGCTATTGCAGAACCGTTTTTGGTAGGAATTACACGGGCATCAGTGAGTGCGGATTCCATTATCTCTGCGGCGTCATTTCAAGATACGACCAAAGTGCTGACCGAAGCAGCGGTTAGTGCTAAAATTGACGACTTGACCGATTTGAAAGAAAATGTCATTATTGGACGTACCATTCCGGTAGGTACGGGAATTTACAAAGATGACACCATCTCTTTTGAAGAGGAGAATATCTAGCAATATCTGTTGGTGTGAGTGACCAGGCCAGGGCATCACTCACGCCGTCTCCTCGTTAAACTATTAATTTTCCCTTAAAATAAGCTCTTCTTTATATTGATTTTACTATAATTGCGCGTTTAATAGTCCGTTATTTCAGAGACTATCATTCTACTGGAAAAAATTCATAAAGGAATTCAAGTATGCCTACAATCAATCAATTGATTCGTAAAGAGCGTAAGAAAGTGGTGAAAAAATCAAAGTCACCTGCGCTTGTTAACTGTCCACAACGTCGTGGTGTCTGTACCCGTGTGTACACAACAACACCCAAAAAACCCAACTCGGCACTTCGTAAAGTTGCCAAAGTTCGTTTAACGTCAGGTTTTGAGGTCATCTCGTATATCGGTGGAGAAGGACACAATCTTCAAGAGCACTCGATTGTTCTTGTTCGTGGCGGTCGTATTAAAGATTTACCGGGTGTGAAGTATCACATTGTTCGTGGTGCACTCGATACCGCCGGTGTTGCTAACCGTATGGTGGCGCGTTCTAAATACGGTACGAAAAAGCCTAAAAAATAGAGAATACCTGCTACAGAGGTCGTTGAGACTTTTGAGTAAATTATTATAATTGAAGAAGGACATATAAAATGAGAAGAAGAAGAGCTCCCATTCGTGAGGTCATGCCGGATCCTATCTATAACAGCAAGCTGTTAACCAAGTTTATTAACAAGATTATGCTAGACGGGAAAAAAAGTGTTGCTGAGAAGATTATTTACAGCGCGATTGATATTATCAGTTCTCGTGGCGAGAAAAAAGGGATTGATGTTTTTAATGAAGCTATTGAAAACATTAAACCGGTCATTGAAGTTAAAAGCCGCCGTGTCGGTGGGGCAAACTACCAAGTTCCAGTAGAAGTTCGTCCAGTGCGCCAACTTTCTCTAGCCATTCGCTGGTTAGTTGATGCAGCACGTAAACGCAATGAGCGCACGATGGCAGAGCGTTTGGCAAATGAGTTGATGGATGCTGCAACGGAAAAAGGTTCAGCATTTAAGAAAAAAGAAGATACATACAAGATGGCAGAAGCGAATAAAGCATTTGCTCATTACCGTTGGTAATTAGGACACATTATGGCAAGAACGCATAAACTAGAAGATGTAAGAAATATTGGTATTGCTGCGCACATTGATGCAGGTAAAACAACGACGACAGAACGTATTTTATTTTATACGGGTGTTGAGCATAAAATCGGTGAGGTTCATGACGGTGCTGCCACTATGGACTGGATGGAGCAGGAGCAGGAGCGGGGTATTACCATTACGTCTGCTGCGACAACTTGTGAATGGGACGGAAAACAGATCAATATTATTGATACTCCGGGTCACGTGGACTTTACCATTGAAGTAGAGCGTTCGATGCGTGTACTTGACGGTGCCGTTTCAGTATTTTGTGCTGTCGGTGGCGTACAGCCGCAGTCTGAGACTGTGTGGCGTCAGCGTAATCGCTACGGAGTGCCTTCAATTGTTTTTGTCAATAAAATGGATCGAACCGGAGCTGATTTTTACGAAGTTGAAAATCAGATTCGCGACCGCCTCAAAGGAAACCCGGTTCCCATTCAACTTCCTATTGGAGCCGAAGAGCATTTCCAGGGAGTGATTGATCTGGTGAAAATGAAAGCAATTATCTGGGATAAAGATGCGGCAATGGGTTCAAATTACCATGTCGAAGAGATTCCCGACGACCTTCAGGAAAAAGCAGAAGATTACCGTGAAAAAATGATTGAAGAGATCGCTTCAGTAGACGGCAATGAAGTATTAATGGAAAAATTCTTGGAAGGCGAAGCGATATCGGAAGAGGAGATAGCGGCTGCCATTAAAGCCGCAACTATCGGTATGCACATTGTTCCAATGACTTGTGGTACCGCATTTAAAAATAAAGGGGTGCAAACACTTCTTGATGCCGTTGTCGCATATATGCCGGCTCCAACAGAGTGTGCTAACATTCGCGGCACCATGATGGATGATGAGGAGAAAGAAGTTGTTGTCGAATCTACCGATAACGGCCCCTTTGCCTCATTGGCGTTTAAAATTATGACCGATCCGTTTGTCGGTCAATTGACATTTATTCGTGTTTATCGCGGGAGTCTGGATTCGGGTTCTTATGTGCACAACTCGACGAAAGACAAGAAAGAGCGCATAGGTCGTATTATGAAAATGCATGCGATTAAGCGTGAAGAAATTAAAACGATTTATGCCGGGGAGATTGGTGCGGTTGTCGGTTTGAAAAATACGACGACGGGAGATACATTATGCGATGCATCCGATCTGGTCGTATTGGAGCGCATGGATTTTCCGGATCCGGTTATCTCGGTTGCGGTAGAGCCGAAAACAAAAGCTGATCAGGAAAAAATGGGTATTGCCCTTGGCAAACTTGCCGCAGAAGATCCGTCGTTTCGTGTTCATACCGATGAAGAGACCGGTCAGACGATTATTTCAGGAATGGGTGAGTTGCACCTTGAGATTCTTGTAGATCGTATGTTCCGTGAATTTAAGGTGGAAGCGGAAGTGGGTGCACCACAGGTATCTTACCGTGAAACTATCAAAAAAGAGGTTTCTAAAGAGTACAAATATGCCAAGCAGTCTGGTGGTCGTGGGCAATTTGGTCACGTGTATCTTACCATTAAACCGGGTGATGCCGGTACCGGATTTGTATTTCATAACAATATTAAGGGTGGGGTTATTCCTAAAGAATTTATTCCTGCCGTTGAGAAAGGATGTGCCGAAGCCATGCAGACCGGTGTTCTTGCAGGATATCCGATTGAAGATATTGATGTCACACTTTATGACGGTTCGTATCATGATGTTGACTCGAATGAGATGGCATTTAAGCTGGCAGCTTCTATGGGTTTCAAAGCGGGTTGTCGTGAAGCAGATCCGGCTATTCTGGAGCCGCTTATGAAGGTTGAAGTGGAAGTTCCTGAAGAGTATATGGGGGATGTTATCGGTGACTTGAACCGTCGTCGTGGACAGGTCAATGCCATGGGAGACCGTTCGGGCAACAAAATTGTTGATGCCTTTGTACCGCTTGCCGAGATGTTCGGTTACTCGACCGATTTACGTTCTGCAACGCAGGGACGTGCAACGTACTCTATGGAATTTGACCATTATGAAGAGGTACCGCGTAACGTTGCTGAAGAGATTATCAAAAAACGTAACGGATAACCGACACGCTCTGTAAGGAGCGTGTTAATACATGTCAATCGACATGTATTTTTTTTCTTTTTACCTGCTACCCTTTGTTACGAAATCGCATCACCACAGCAGCCATACCGCGAATCACACCAACAACGCCATAAATAACCAGAGTATATAGTAGCGGATGGGCATAATTGGCACGATTGTGCATCAGCTCCAGTCGCGCTACAGGATGATTCAGCATATCTGGATGCAGTAAAAGTGTCAGTGCCACCAACAGAACAATAATAATAACAAGCTCTCTTTTAAGTACCGGTATCATGTGTTGATTCTAACATTATGTATCTAATAAAACCCATAAAGGAAGATTGTACTCTGAAGGCCTGCCTTGCAGTGTCAGGTAGGGTTTGTAACGGTTTTTATAGTTGAGGCTTTGGCACTCTTGCACATAATAGCCCAGATAGATCCATGAGAGCTGGTGCTCCTGGGCTAGCATGATCTGTTGTAAAAGAGTGTAGGTGCCCAATGAGTACGGCTCATAATCAGGGTCATAATAAAAATAGATAGAAGAGATACCTTCGGGTAACATGTCAATTAAGTCGACGCCAATGAGCTTTTCCTGATCATAATAGAGTATTTCATAACCAAAGTTGCTGTAGCCATGAACAAAAGAGGCATAATAGCCATTGGCACTGACATTATGATTTTCCCATTGACGTTTTTGCTCCATATGGTCATGATATTTTTTAAATAATTCCAGATGCTCTTTGCTCATGCTCGGTGTTTGCATGCGGGAGTGAAAATGCGCGGCTTTTTTGAGAATACGGCGCTGTGATTTACTGAAACTGAAATTTGAAACATCAATTTTGATGCTTTCGCAAGCATTACAGTCCTGGCAGATGGGACGAAAAAACATATTGCCAAAACGCCGCCAGCCCCGTTCAATGAGAAAAGCACACTGTTCTTTGGAGCACTGCTCAATGATTTTGTAGTGTGTTGTTTGGGATTGATCCGGAAGATAGGCACACGTCTCATCGAGTGCGCACTCTTGTAACAGACTGTTCATAGAGCGAATTATGGCATAATAATGGTTAGAATCATGTTTAGGTTTGAGAACGAAAGCAAGATCTTATTTTCATGGTATGGTGACTCAGGGGTCTAGCCTCGGCTTTGTGCAATGAGTACCCCTTCAATGAGTTGGTCAATGTCGCCGTCTAAAATGGCGCTGACATTAGAAAGAGGAATATTGGATCGGGTGTCTTTGACCTGTTGGTAAGGCTGCATCACATAGGAACGAATCTGATGCCCCCAGCCGATAGCACTTTTTTCAATACCCGCCTCTTCGGCACGCTGCTCTTCTAGTCGCAATTCATAGAGGCGTGATTTAAGCATTTTCATTGCCGTGGCTTTGTTTTTGTGTTGGCTGCGGTCGTTTTGGCACTGCACGACCACTCCCGTATCGATATGGGTAATACGAATGGCGGACTCG
>QNZR01000152.1 GCA_003978475.1 Sulfurimonas sp. | reverse complement strand
GCGTGGGAGTGAGCAGTGTCTCAATCAGTGTTGTGTCTTCAAAGGTATCGTCAAAGGTCATATGCAGTTTGTCAAACAGCACTTTACGTGCCAGCGAGAAGCCGTTGGAGTGAATGCCCGAGCTTGGCAGTGCAATGAGGATGTCACCGACCTTGACACGGGAAGTGCGGTCAAGTTCCGATTTTTCGGCAATGCCAACGGCAAAACCTGCCAGGTCATAATCGTTATGGGCATACATGCCGGGCATCTCTGCCGTTTCTCCGCCGATGAGGGCGCATTCACTTTCGCGACACCCGCGGGCAATACCGCTGACTACGGCGGTGGCGACATCGACATCAAGTTTTGCCGTAGCATAGTAGTCTAAAAAAAATGAAGGTGTTCCAAAGTTACAGATGAGATCATTGACACACATGGCCACCAGATCAATACCTACGGTGTCATGAATGCCTGAGTCAATCGCCAGTTTCAGTTTCGTGCCCACACCGTCTGTCGCGGCAAGCATGACCGGCTCACGATAGCCCTGAGGGAGTTCAAAAGCACCTGCAAATGAGCCGATGCCGCCGAGCACTCCGGGAATAGATGTCGATTTGACTAACGGTTTGATGTTGTCAACAAAATGGTTGCCGGTGTCAATGTCGACACCGGCATCTTTGTAGCTGATTGGACTCATACAATCTCCCTATGCAATAATGTGCGGATTATAGCAGAGCCGAGTTTAGGAGAGCGTTAAGCTGGGGGCAGGTCGCACTTTTTGCTAATGATGCACAACGGGCAGAAATTGGCAACTCCGGCAGCGAGTGGAATGAGCCCCAAAAAGAACCACGGATTACCGGAATACAGGGCATATCCAACAAGACTAAGACCCAGGATAATGCGAAATACTCTACAAAAAGATCGAATTTTATTATAGTTCACAGCAACTCCTTTTTACATGTAAATTTAAAATGTTATTATAGCAAGTTATTTTAAAAATAAGTATGTATGATTATCAATAGCATCTTAAGTTAATGTTCGTTTCAACTGTTTCAATACTTTTTAATGCAAATATGATAAAATCGCTTCAAATTAGACACTAAGGCACTAAAAATGAGTAATTTTAGTCATGATGAGATGATGGTTCACGTACCGATGTGTACGCATAAAAACCCTAAAAAAATATTGGTTCTTAGCGATGCGTACGAAAACCTGATGTGCGAACTGGAACGATACCAGGGCATTGATGTTAAGGCGCTCCAGTCACTTAAAGCACTCGAAGCGTTACGCTTGGAAACAGACGCGACATACGATATTGTCATTTTTGAAGAACAGGGCGATACGGCTGTTTTGGCACACCTTAACCGTGTTCTTAAAGAGGATGGTCTAATAAGCCTGTGTCACCCGGATCTGGACAATGTTGAAGCCAATAAAAATGTGATGCAGGTGTTAGGGAACTATTTTAAGATTATTATGCCCTACCATGCGGCACAAGGTACGGTGCTGCTGGCGTCGAAAGAGTATCATCCGACCGCCGATATTATTTTGCAGCGCAGTGATTTGCTTGAAGGGCAGCAGTACTACAATGGTGACATGCACATTGCCGCCTTTGCCATGCCCAATTATGTACGTCAAAATTATCTTGGAGTCATTCGTAACTGATGGCATTTGAGTATGCCATTGCCCTGACCGGAGGTATTGCCACAGGAAAAAGCACGGTAGCATCTTTAATGCTGCTTAACGGCATTCGGGTCATTGATGCCGATACGATTGCACATACACTGCTTGATGCCCATCATGACTGGGTAGCACAAACGTTTGGTGCGGAGTATGTTTGCAAAGGAGAGGTCGATCGAAAGGCTTTGGGAACGCTGGTTTTTAATGATAATGAACAAAAATCGGTACTTGAGCAGTTTTTGCACCCTAAAATCCGTGAAGAAATAGAGAAGCAGAGTCTCCAGCAGGATCGGTTCGAATTTCCCTATCTGATTGATATTCCTCTTTTTTTTGAAAAAAAAGGGTATGATATTGAGGAGGCAGTTGTGGTGTATACTCCCAGGGAGATTCAGCTGGAGCGTTTTATGAAGCGTAACGGCTTCAGCAGGTCCGAGTCACTGCAACGTATGGCACTGCAGATGGATATTGAGAAGAAACGCCGCCGTGCAACGTATGTGATCGATAACAGCGGCGATCTTAAACACCTACAGCAGGAGTGTGAAGATTTCGTAGCGACAATCAAGGCAAAATACAGCAATTAGGAGACTAGGCAGATGATGGTAACCAAATACAGTGCCAGCGGTAATGATTTTGTCATTTACCACACATTTTTGAAGCAGGAACGCTCGGCATTGGCACAAAGAATATGTGATCGCCAAAACGGGATTGGTGCGGATGGACTGATTGTATTGCTGCCACATGATACCTGTGATTGTGAATGGGAATTTTATAATAGTGATGGCTCTCGGGCACAGATGTGCGGTAACGGCTCCCGCGCCGCAGCGCATTATGCTTACAGCAATGCGCTAGCCGATGCTACGATGACGCTAATGACTGAAGCCGGAGTGATTCGTGCTGAGGTGCAGGGAACGATGGTGAGCAGTGATTTGACACCGCCGCATATCCACGAGAAAAATATCCATGTCAACGGAATAACATGGTGGTTGCTCGATACGGGGGTGCCGCATCTGGTCACCTTTGACGTACCCATTGAGCATTTTAACCTGCAAGAGGCACGGGAACTTCGCAAGCGTTACAATGCCAATGTCAATATTGCCGTTGTATTGCCCAACGGTGATTTACGGGTACGTACCTATGAGCGTGGTGTTGAAGACGAGACGCTGGCATGTGGCACGGGTATGGCGGCAGTTTATTATCGGGCACTGATGGAGCAGCGTATTTCGGGAGCATGTCAGGTGATTCCCAAAAGCGGTGAAACGCTCTACCTGGGAATGCGCGAGGACGTGATTACCTTCAAAGGAACGGTAAAAGCGTGTTTTGAAGTCAGTTGGAATGATCGGTCCCAATAGAGCGATTCTGCCACTGCTGATGCTCTCTTTGCCGCTGCTGCTCTATGCGGCAGGTTTTGATGCCCATTATCAGAAAATTACGGACATCAAAAAACGAAAGCGTGCTTTTATTGCCGTGATGCTCCCCAAAATTCATCAGGAGAATTATCATATTCTCAAAGAGCGCCACTTCATACAGCAGTTTTTTAAGAAACAGCTGTTTTTAAACAGCTCGCGCTCACGACGTGACCTTCAAAAGCTTAATACGTTAGCACGGAAATACAGAATTGATGATTTATATGATGAACAGCATTTTTTAAAGCGCATTAATCAGATTCCCGTCTCCCTGGTTTTGGCGCAGGGGGCTTTGGAGTCGGCATGGGGTCAGAGCCGTTTTGTGCACAAAGCCAATAATGTTTTTGGGCAGTGGACATATGGCAAAGAGGGAATGGTACCACTGAAACGGGCGGAAAACAAGCGACATAAAATTCAAAAATTTCCGAGTATCAACGACTCCATTGCCGCCTATATGCTAAATCTGAATCGCAACAGCGCCTATAAAGCATTTCGAAACCTGCGGGAGCAACACGCTCAAGAAGGAACGCTCTTTAGCGGTTTGGAAGCGGCAGATACCATGCAGAATTATTCAGGAATCGGCAGGGAATATAATGAGATTTTAAAAAAAGTGATTCGTAAAAATCACTTTGAACAATTTGACAATAAAGTAGTGCCTCGCGAGTTTTAAAGGCTTAAAGACCTGCCGCTTTAATATTTTTGGCCTGCGTGTCGGCAATGAGAGGATCGATGATTTCATCGAACAGCCCTCCGGTCATAATTTCGTTAAGACGGTACAGTGTGAGCGTAATACGGTGATCGGAAATACGGTTTTGAGGGTAGTTGTAGGTACGAATACGACCGCTTCGATCGCCCGTACCGACCTGGTCTTTTCGTGCAGCCCCCTCTTTTGCCATCGCCTCTTGTATTTGTAAGTCATACAGACGGGCTTTGAGAACCTTCATGGCTTTTTCCCGGTTTTTATGTTGAGATTTCTGATCTTGATTGGTGACGACAATGCCGGTAGGCAGATGGGTAATACGTACGGCAGAATCGGTGGTATTGACCGATTGTCCGCCACAGCCGCTTGAGCGCATAACATCAATTTTCAGATCATTGGCATCAATGTCAATTTCGACATCGTCAACTTCCGCCATAATGGCAACGGTGATGGCAGAAGTGTGCACCCGTCCCTGCGACTCGGTTGCCGGAACCCGCTGCACCCGATGGGTGCCTCCTTCGTATTTCATACGGCTGTAGACATTCTCTCCTTTAATGAGTGCAATGATCTCTTTATACCCGCCGGAATCGGAAGGGCTGGAACTCATCAGTTCAACCTTCCAGCCTTTAACATCGGCATAACGCAAATATGCGTTGAAAAGATCTCCGACAAAAATGGCTGCTTCGTCACCGCCGGTGCCCGCCCGCATTTCAATAATGGTGTTTCGGTCATCATTGGGGTCGCGCGGCATTAAAAGAATTTTGATCTCCTCTTCCAGCAGCGGCACTTTGGCTTCAAGTTCTTTCAGCTCTTCTTTGGCGAGTTCCCCCAGTTCCGGATCGCTCAGCATCTCTTTATTGTCGCCAATGTCCTGAAGTATCTGTTGATAGGTTTTTGCCTTATCGACAATGTCCTGAAGTGCCGACTGTTCTTTAGAAAGAGCGGTCATTTTCTTGATATCGGCAGTAATATCGGGAGCACTGAGCAGATCGCTCAGTTCATTGTAGCGGGTAATGAAAGGAGTGAGTTTTTCAGCTAGCATGGAAGCTCTAAAAAACCACTATATAGCGTTAACAGCTTGGTGTAAACGGCTAATTTTTCGTGAAGCAGTCTCTTTTTTGAGAATACCTTTGCTCACAAATTTGTGAATTTGTTGGTTAGCAACTTTGAGTGCTGCTGCAGCCTCTTCTTTGTTCCCTTCGTCAATGGCGCCACGAACGGCTTTAACGATGTTTTTTAAACGGGTACGATAATATCGGTTACGCTCAGTACGTTTTTCAGTCTGGCGGATACGCTTTAATGCTGACTTATGGTTTGCCATAGCATTTATCCTTATCAAATTTTTTTTAGGGTAGAATACTACCTTAAATAATCTTAAATTTAAGTTATGTTTAAACGATTGTCCGAAAAAAGGCAGTGAGAAGGGGTAAGAATGAAGTTATTTGGAACCGATGGTGTTCGTGGAGAAGCCGGTACTTTTTTACATGCAGAGCGTGCGATGCGTGTTGCTATGGCGGCAGGAATCTATTTTAAAAAAGATGCCAGCACCAAAAAAATATTGGTCGGTAAAGATACCCGTCGCAGCGGGTATATGATTGAAACAGCCATTGTCAGCGGTTTGACGGCAGTGGGCTACGATGTCATTCAAATCGGTCCCATGCCGACACCCGCCATTGCCTTTTTAACAGAAAACATGCGTTGTGATGCCGGCATTATGATTAGTGCCTCGCATAATTCATTTGAAGATAACGGCATTAAATTTTTTGATGCGCACGGCAATAAGCTGCCCGAAGAGGTTGAGGTCGAGATTGAAAAGATCTTTAACAGTAAAAAAGGTCTCATCAAAGAGTCGCATGCCGTGGGTAAAGAGATAGGTTCGGCCAAGCGTATTGATGACGTCATTGGACGCTATATTGTGCAGTTGAAAAACTCCTTTCCCAAAAATATCAGTCTGCACGGATTGCGTATTGTCTTAGATACGGCAAACGGAGCAGGGTATATTGTTGGACCGACGGTTCTAGAAGAGCTGGGTGCGGAGGTTATTGTGCTGCATAACCATCCTAACGGACATAATATCAATCAAAACTGCGGGGCACTGCATACCAAAGATGTCAGTGATGCGGTACTGAAATACCGAGCCGATTTGGGTATTGCGCTTGATGGTGATGCCGACCGTCTGGTTGTTATTGACGAACAGGGCAATGTCGTAGACGGCGATCATCTTATAGGTGCATTGGCGCTTTACTTTAAAGAGCGTGGTATGCTCAAGGGTGGAGGCGTCGTAACGACCGTCATGAGCAATCAGGGTCTTGAAGATATGCTTGCCAGACATCAGCTGAAACTCTATCGCTCCAATGTAGGCGATAAAAATGTATTGGATGTCATGCATAACGAGAAGATTAATTTTGGCGGAGAGCAGAGTGGTCACGTGATTATTCATGATTATGCCAAAACCGGTGACGGACTCATGAGTGCCCTACAGACGTTGGCACTTGTGATTGAAAGCGGAAAAAAAGCCAGCAGTGTCTTGCGCCCGTTTGCGCTGTACCCGCAAAAACTGTTAAATCTTACAGTCTCCGAGAAAAAACCGCTCGATAAAATCAAAGGGCTTAAAGAGAAGCTTGCCGAAATCGAGGCACTGCATATACGCCATCTGATTCGTTACTCCGGTACGGAGAATCTGCTGCGGATTCTTCTTGAGGGTCAAGATGCCAAAGCGGTCGATGTGCAGCTCAAAGAGCTGGGTGCGTTGTTGAAGAAAGCACTTAATGGGTAAAAACGTTCTGGCGCTGCTGTTGGCGCTGGTCGGTATTGTCGTTATTGACCAGAATCTCAAAAGTATTTTTTTAGACGGTTATCGCTATTACGGTGAGGTGATTGACCTGATTCTTGTCTACAATAAAGGGGTGGCATTTTCGATGCTCTCGTTTTTGGACGAATGGCTTAAATGGCTTCAGCTGGTTGTGATGGCGGTGGTGTTGGCATATGTCATACGGCTAAATAAACGCTGCTATATGATTCCTGTAGGAATGCTGCTTGGTGCCGGTCTTTCCAATGTGTACGATCGGTTTGTTCACGGGGGCGTAGTTGATTATGTGTATTGGCACTATAAATTTGATTTTGCCGTTTTTAACTTTGCTGATGTCATGATTAATGTGTCGGTGGGGATATTGCTGCTGCTTCACTGGAAACCGCAATGGTGCTCACAACTGGACTCGAACCAGTGACTCTTACCTTGTCGAGGTAATACTCTACCAACTGAGTTATGCGAGCATAAAGTTTGGGAAACGCATGGTCTCTTTTGTGGTGGGATTTTACCCCCTATATACTTAGAGTATAATTAAACATGCCGGAGAGTATCGCATAAAAGTGGCGATTCGCGTACAGGGGTGTCATCAATAGATTTGTATGTTTTTTTGTTATAATACATCGATTATATCTAAAGGACACCAATGCAACTAACCAATATAGAGACCATTCCGGGAAAAACCATTATGGCACATTACGGCATTGTCTCCGGTTCGACCGTACGTGCCAAACATGCCGGACGGGACATTATGGCAGGATTTAAAAATATTTTTGGCGGAGAGCTCAAAGCGTATACGGAGCTGTTGAGTGAATCACGTGAAGAGGCGTTAGCCCGCATGCAAGAGCAGGCAAAATCGTTGGGCGCTAATGCTATTGTCAATGTTCGTTTTTCCACCTCTTCCGTTGCTGCGGGAGCGGCAGAACTGTATGTGTATGGTACGGCTGTAAGTGTTGAGTAATGATTGATCTAGTCATCAATATTGTTCTGATTGTCATCCCTATTATGTTGGGTTATTTTTTTGGCAGGCGCATTGAGCGCAGACATTACGAATCCATACGAGAACGGGAGGCGCAGTTTGCATCGCTTATGACAACGGCTTTAAAGCAGCCCTTGGAGCCGCAAAAGGTTGTGACAGCAGAATTGGTGAGCGGTAGTGTCGTCATCTCTATTGACTACTTTAAACGTTTTTTAGCCGGTTTGAGAAACTTTTTTGGTGGCAATATTACGGCGTACGAATCACTTGTTGATCGGGCACGCAGAGAAGCAATATTGCGCATGAAAGAGAGTGCAGCGGGAGCCGATGAAATTATTAACATTCGCATTGAGACCTCGTCGATCTCTAAAAATTCCAGTAAAGGAAACATAGGCAGTGTCGAAGTACTGGCTTATGGTACGGCACTGAAATATTGACCTTTCACAACAAGCTTCCCGATGAGAGCGTCAATGTCACGAAAACATCACCCCTCGCCGATATGGTGTGGATGCTCGGCGGGTTGGTTGCTTTGGTGCTCATTGTCTATGTGGCGTTGGGTTTTGGCATTAAAATGGCGGTTAAAAAAATTTCTATAGAGCAGGAGCAACGACTCTTCTCCTATTTACATGTAGATGCGTTGATGGAAGCTAACGACTCATCGACATCGCAAAAAGTACAACGCCTGATTGATGCGGTAACAACACAGTGCCTTAAGACTCCTTACCATTTTATTGTCAGCATTGCCGATGATGAGCAGAGTAATGCCTTTGCGCTTCCGGGCGGATTGATTGTTGTTAACAAAGGCTTGTTGCAGAAAGCTACGTCAGAAAATGAGATTTTTTTTGTGCTCGCACATGAAATTGCCCACTTTCAAAATAGGGACCATTTGGAGGGTATTGGTCGGCGTTTTATTGGGGTGCTACTGGGTTCACTCATTGGTTTCTCCGATGTTGCCGATCTGCTGCAAACAACACTCAATTTAAGTGAGAACCGCTTTTCACAAACCCAGGAGAGCGAGGCGGATCTGTATGCGCTCGATCTAATGCACTGTTACTACGGTCATGTCAACGGCGCTACAGACTTTTTTAAGCATCTGCCTCAAGAGAGTGCTGGCTACGGCGGTATGTTCTCTACCCACCCCGACATGCAAAAAAGAGTCGAAGATATTGAGATGTATAGTACTCAAAAGGGGTATGTTAGAGCCGCACTGCAAGCATTTTAGAATTCCTCGCAGTGAAAATTGATGTTATAAAAGATATTCCGTTCTACAAGCTTGGCAGAATTTGCACTATACTTGCCTTTTCTAGGCTTAAAATGGTGTGCATTGTCATAACCTATAGCCCTATGATCACTTTTGTCAATTAATCAGAGACCACTATGGTTTTGAGTTCTAGTTATTTAGCATAACTAAACTGTGGGTTTATATTTGAGCCCTTTGAATAAACCAATAAAATCAGCTCTTTAAAAAACGGATTTTTTAGTCTCAAATTTCTAATGTAACAACTGAAAAAATCTAATTTTGAGTTAGTAAAGTGTTCACGCCAGAG
>QNZR01000007.1 GCA_003978475.1 Sulfurimonas sp. | reverse complement strand
AACTTCCAGAAAAAAACGCTCAATTTTACTCTCGACATAACAGATAACGCTGGCATTAAGGTCGCTCTGGTTAATGGCTTTTCGTGAAAAATACGGCACTCGGATTGGCATAAAGAACATTCTCGACATCATCGGGATGCTCAAGCAGATATGCCTTAATACTCTGCAAAGACACCTCCTTCCGATCTAGTATACCTCGGTTAATCAGCTCTTTTCCAATAGAGCGGTACGGGTGTCCGTTTTGGTCGGCATAGCCGACAAAAATATCGTCGCCGCAATCAAGTCTTACCCGACCCGAACCCTGAACTTCCAGAAAAAAACGCTCAATTTTACTCTCGACATAACAGATAACGCTGGCATTAAGGTCGCTCTGGTTAATGGCTTTTCGTGAAAAATACGGCACCACCTTGTTGCCGACAAGACGACCGCGAACCCGCTTGTTTTTCAACTCGGGAAAGAGTGCGGCAAGATCAATCTGCAACATGTCATCGGGACGGGCATAGAGCGGATACTTAAAACGCTCACTTTGCTGCAGGCTTCCATACAAAAGCGGTTCATAATAGCCGGTTAAAATCGGTTTTTCAGCTGTGGGCACAATCTGGTAAAGCGTAAAATGGTTCTGAAAAAACTCTGCGGTATGACTCAAGTTGGCTTCGGAAAGCCGGCAGGTTGCCGGATAGAGTTTTTTAGCACGTGAACTGCGACAATTATGGCGAAACTGTTCAAACAGCTCATCATAATTTTCTTCTGCTAGCCCCTCAAGCATTTCTAAAGATGCGGGAAGCATCAACGTGTTGGGATACTCCTTCAGCAGTGCAACGGGCTTGGGTGCGCATCCAAAAAAGACCGCCAGTACAAGAATGGGTAAAAGGATTGCTTTCATGGGGTGTATAGTAGAGAAAAGATGCTTAAACTCCCTTAAGTCTGAAGCAGTGCCAGCGCTCCTTTATAAACAGGTTCATCAATAAAACCCAATTCGTCATCGCTAAAACCGCTCACACCTCTAGAGCGTTGCGCTTCAAAAAGCCTCACAATTTTTTGGGCGCGACGCCGTGCTGCCGTATCTTCAGCAAATGCGGAATTCACCAAAGCAACCTGTGAAGGCGACAAACACCCTTTGGAGCGAAACCCCATACGCTTCTCCAGAGTCAGCCACTCTTTAAAAGCATCTTCATTATGATACTCCTGAAAGACAAATGATACCGGCTCGGCTTCAACGCACTTGCATGTCACCAAAAAATGCGACAGAATCATCTGTAGTGTCGGATTGTGCGGCTCAATCAGCTCCTGGGGCAACTGCATGTCGGCAAAAAGATCGAGTATGCCCAAATAACATGCCGTGACACGCCGATGTGCGCCCAGCTCTGAGAGTGCCAGCCACGCCTCTTTGGTCTCAATGGAGAGGTGCAGTTCTATGGGTTCGTCTATGAGCGCTGCCGCACGATTGACATCTGCAAGGGTACGGACTTTGGGAATGCGAATGGCATCGGGACCAAATGCATTAAGATAGCGTATCTCCTCGTCACCGCCCTGATCTAAGGGATTGACCCGAACTACCAGTTTTTTTGAGCATTGCGGAAGCTGTGAGAGTGTCCACGCACACTGTTGCAATGCCAGAGGTTTCAGTGATACATCCACGCCGTCTTCAAGATTGAGCATCACCGAGTCGGCTTCAAGATCCGGAATTTTACTCAGGTGTTTGCGGTTATGTGCCGAAAGCATTAGCACCGAGCGGTAGTGACGCATGCGATTCAACGTCCGCTCCCTGGGAATGAGTGATGTCGCAAGATGGTCACATGTCAATGGCATTTCCGGTGCCCTCAGGTTACCTGTTGGCATGTCTGGTTCTCTTTTTCTTTTTTTTAGGTCGGTTCTTCTGCTCCAGATAATAATAAAGGGCCCTGATCTCGTCTTCAATAAGAAAATAACGCGGCATACCGCGCTGACGCTGCGTCAATGCCTCATAAAATCTTTCATACGAGAGGGTATTGATTGCGGGTCCGCTAAAATTTTTAAGACGGTTTTTGTGCTTGTATTTGGCAATAATTTTGCCCTCACCCTTTTCGCCGTGACACAGATGGCATCCAATACCCCGCGGCGAACGATAGAGCTGCGTTGAGTACTCCTCTTGCGTAATAAAGGAGCTCTCTGCACTTAAAAACAGAGGAAAGAGTAGTAAAAACAGATATGGCACGGCAGTTCTTTATCCAATCATTATATTAATATCGGTATCATATCCAAAAATTATTTTATGGTGATTAAATGCAGATTCTTGACGGAAAAGCACTCTCTAAAAACATTGAAACCCGCATTGCCTCTGACGTAACAACCCTGCGAAAAACTACCGGTCGTGTTCCGGGTCTTGCGGTCATTCTGGTTGGACAGGATCCCGCCAGCGCCGCTTATGTCGGTATGAAAAAAAAGGCATGCGATCGGGTAGGATTTTACTCGGTCACCCATGAAATGCCGCAGGACATCTCCCAGGATGCTATTGAAAATACCATTACCATGATGAATACCAATCCCAATATTGACGGTATTCTCATTCAGCTGCCGTTGCCCAAACAGATTGACACGACCAAACTGCTGGAGCTGGTCGCACCGGAAAAAGATGTTGACGGGTTTCACCCTTACAATGTCGGACGCCTCACTACCGGTCTGGAGGGCTTTGTGCCCTGCACCCCACTGGGTGTGATGGCACTGTTGCAGGCATATCACATTGACGTCCAGGGTAAAGATGCCGTCGTTGTCGGTGCATCCAATATTGTCGGCAAACCCATGGCAGCACTGCTGCTTAACGCCAATGCCACGGTGACCATAACCCACATCCACACAAAAAATCTTGCCTCATACACTCAAAAAGCAGATATTATTCTCGTGGGTGCCGGGGTCATCAACCTGATTACCGAAGATATGGTCAAAGACGATGCCATCGTCATCGATATCGGTATTAACCGCAACAGCGAAGGCAAACTTGTCGGCGATGTCGATTTTGCCAATGTCGCTCCCAAAACCTCCTTTATTACTCCCGTACCCGGCGGTGTGGGTCCCATGACCATCGCCATGCTACTACAAAATACACTACGCGCAGCTACCGCGCATGCAAAAGAGGACTAATTGAAAGAAAAAGCACTCAATGCGGCTCACAAAGCCTACAGGTTTTCCAACTCCTGGACAGGTACCATTATTATTGTTCTGTTCATCATTTTTTTTGTGGCACAGGCCTTTAGAATTCCCAGCGGCTCCATGAAAGATTCGTTGCTCATCGGCGACCATCTTTTTGCCAAAAAGTTTGTTTACGGTACTCCGACACCGCATATTCCATTTTTGGAAATTCCGCTCATTCCCGGAACTGACGGGCACATTATTGACGGTGATGCGCCGGAACGTGGCGATATTGTCATTTTTCGCTACCCCAAAAACCCCAAACTTCATTATGTCAAGCGCTGTGTTGCTACTCCGGGCGATGAACTGTTTGTACTCGATAAAAGCCTCTACCTGCACCCGGCAGAAGGCAATGCCTATGTTCAGGAGCACTACCCCGAACATGAGCTTCTGGACTATTCCGGAAAACTCTGGGTTAAAGATCCCTATATGAAAAAGCATCCCGGAATTCATCATGATGACAAAATCATCAATGACGGCAGATACCCGCAGCCCATTTTTCAACTCCCTTTTCTCAAAGTACCCGAGAACGAGTATTTTATGATGGGCGATAACCGTGACCACTCCAATGACAGCCGTTTTTGGGGAACCGTGCCGTACGGGCTTATTGAAGGAACCCCCTGGTTTATCTATTTCAGTATGGACGATAACTGGGAGATCCGTTGGGATCGTATTGGAAAAACTCCCACCGATCTGGAACAAAAAGATATTTTGCAACGCGCCGTAGCAGAACGTCACAAACACGATAAAGATGATTATGGACTCTATTGAGATTTTAAAAATTGCAGCAGCAATTATTGCACTGCTGATTGCCATTATCGGTCATGAGATTATGCACGGACTCATTGCCTACGCCTATGGCGACGCTACGGCAAAAAATGCGGGACGCCTCTCCCTTAATCCTATAGTGCATATTGATCTTGTCGGCTCCATCATTGTACCGGCGGCAATGTATTTCATTCCCCTTCTACTCGGGGCTGACGGCGGTTTTCTTTTTGGCTGGGCCAAACCGGTACCCATTAATACCCGCACCGTGATTGCCAATGGCGGCTACAACGCCGCCATGCAGGTCAGTCTTGCCGGTATTGCCTACAATCTTTTCGTTGCCACCATCGCCTCTGTTGCGCTAATCGCCATGGCACCACCGACAACGGCAGACTCACTGGTCTATATTTCTGCCTATTTGTTAGTCACGCAACTCATGCTGATCAACGTGGTGTTGGCAGTCTTCAACCTGCTGCCGATTCCCCAGTTTGACGGAGCACATTTTGTGACCTATTTAAGTTTAAAATATCGCATGAACAAAGTAGCGGAATTTTTCCAAAAAGCGGAGCCTTATGGTATGATTGTCGTTATTGTTATTTTGATGACACCGCTTAAGGATTTTCTGCTTATCTGGCCCATTCAGATGGTGCTGAAACTTTTAATGTCATAAGGAGTATTATGAAGTTTTATATTGGATCTGATCATGCCGGCGTTGATCTGAAACATTTTACGGTGACGCTGTTACAGCAAAAAGGACATGAGGTCATTGATCTGGGACCCTATGAGCATGACCGTGTGGATTACCCGGATTATGCTGTCAAAGTCTCTCAAAACGTCCTGAAAGATCCTGCGGCGCAGGGCATTCTTATCTGCGGTTCGGGTATCGGCATGAGTATGGCTGCCAACCGTTTTAAGGGCATTCGTGCCGCTTTATGTCATGATGCCTACACGGCACAGGTTGCCCGCGAACACAACAATGCCAACATTTTGTGTTTTGGTGAGCGCATTATTGGTCAGGGCGTTGCCGAGTCTGTTGTTGATGCATGGATCGGCGCGCACTTTGAAGGCGGTCGCCATAACGCACGGGTCGCTAAAATTGAAGCCATAGAAGGGTAAACGATGTTTTGGGAGTGGTCGCTGTTAACAGTTCTTTCCATTGTTGCCATTTACATGTTTGTTCAGATGTTTTACTTTAAGAGTATTACCATCAAAGAACAAAAGAGCAACGACATGATGAAGCTTACCCTCAAAGAGGCGGAAGTGCTCATTCGCAAATATCAGGTACAGCTGCAACGTGCGCTTGGCAATGTCGATATTTTAAGTGAAGAAGTCAGTCGGTTGCGCTCGGAAATAAAAACACTCAAACAGCGCAACTCACAACACCGGCTCTCCAATGACCGGCTGAAAACAAAAATCAAGGAGCTTGAGGGTCGCATTGATGCCCTCATTTAATCGATGTTAAATCAGACAGAAAAAACCATTATTCATAATGCCATCCGCGATATTCATGACTTTCCCGAGCCTGGAATTGTCTTTAAAGATATTACGACCCTGCTCAACAATGCCGATGCCTACGGTATGTTGATGACGCACCTCAAAACACGCTACGACCAATATAACCTTGATTTCATTGCCGGCATTGACGCCCGGGGTTTTATTTTCGGCTCGGCACTCGCACAGATGCTGCACGTCGGTTTTGTTCCTATCCGAAAAAAGGGAAAACTACCGCATTCGACCGTCTCGGAGTCGTACGATCTGGAGTATGGCAGCGATGAAGTCGAGATGCATGTTGATGCCTTTCGCGGTAAAAAAGGCGCCAGAGTGCTGCTCATAGACGATCTCGTTGCCACGGGCGGTACCGCAGCAGCAGCGGTCAGACTCATCAACCGTTCTCACGGGGAATGCGTTGAAGCCTGTTTTGTATTGGGGTTGAATTTTCTTGAAGGTCAGAAAAAAATAGAGCAGCTCACCCCGGTATATACCCTCATAGGAATTGACTAATGTACATCCCTGCCCCCTCTTCTTTTGACCCGGACACCAATGGACATTTTGGTATTTTTGGAGGACGCTATGTTCCCGAAACGCTCATGCCCGCACTGCTTGAGCTCAATGAAGCTTATGAAAGTATCCGCTTTGACAAAAGTTTTTGGGCCGATGTGGATTACTACCTTAAAGATTATGTCGGTCGCCCGTCACCACTGTATTTTGCACACAATATTTCGCAGGAGCTTGGCGCACGCATCTATTTGAAGCGTGAAGATCTCAACCACACCGGTGCACACAAAGTCAACAATGTTATTGCCCAGGGACTCATGGCGCAGCGTTTGGGAAAAAAGAAGATCATTGCTGAGACGGGTGCGGGACAACACGGTGTTGCCACCGCCACTATCTGCGCTCTCTTGGGACTGGAGTGTGAAATTTTTATGGGAGCCAAAGATGTGGCACGTCAAGAGCTTAATGTCTTTCGCATGAAACTGCTCGGCGCCAAGGTCAATGCCGTTGAGAGCGGTTCACGTACGCTCAAAGATGCCATGAACGACGCCATTCGCCACTGGGTCACCCACGCCCGTGATACGTTTTATATTATCGGTACCGTCGCCGGTCCGCACCCCTACCCCATGATGGTACGGGATTTTCAGGCCATCATTGGCTGGGAGGCACGTGCACAGATTTTGGAAAAAGAGCATCGTCTGCCCGATCGTGTTATTGCCTGTATTGGCGGCGGCTCTAACGCCATTGGCATGTTTCAGCACTTTTTAGATGACGACGACGTCACCTGCATTGGCATTGAAGCAGGCGGTCTGGGTGTGGAGAGTGAACAACACGGTGCCTCGCTGCTCAAAGGACGCCCCGGTGTTCTTCACGGTCAAATGAGCTACCTGCTTCAAGATGCGGACGGGCAAATTTTGGAAGCACACTCCATCTCCGCAGGTCTGGATTACCCCGGGATTGGTCCCGAACATGCGTTTCACAAAGAAAACCGCTCTATTATGTATGACCATATTACCGATGACGAAGCACTCGAAGCGTTTGTCTGGCTTTCTCAAAAAGAGGGAATCATTCCGGCATTTGAGAGCGCACACGCCATCGCCTACCTGAAAAAAATGCCCGACATTCAGGGACAGCTCATTATTGTCAATCTTTCCGGACGCGGTGACAAAGACATGATGCAGGCAAAAGAGCTGTTGCATTTCGACTAAACCCTATTACATGTAAATTTTGGAGTATATTATGAATATCGAATTTTTAGACCAGCCTCTGGCATCGATTGATGCGGACATTACGATTGTCTTTCTGACTGAAACCCTGCTTGAAACATCGCCACACCAAGCACTGCTTGTCCAATCCGGCTTTAAAGCCAAGCAGGATCAGCTCTCGCTGTTACATGAAACCGGACTATTGTACTGCGGTATTGAAAAACTCGACCGTGACTCCATTCGCTCTGCCGCCGTCAAAGCGGTTCGCTGCCTCAGGGACTCCAATTACACCTCGGCAAAAGTAGCCCACTATTTTGCCAAAAACACATCGGCTCTTGTAGACGGTCTGTTACTGGGTTTTTACCGTTTTGATACCTACAAATCCGAAAACGAGCCCTCGGCATTTCAGCGCTGCTATCTCAGCAGTGACAACTTTGACGGCACCATGCTCGATGCTGCCACACTGAAAAAAAGCATTGCGCAACGTACAACAGTCTGTCACGCCGTTAATTTCGTTAGAGATCTGGTCAATACCATTCCCAATGACATTACGCCGCCGGCTTTGGCTGCCGTTGCCGAAGAGCTGGCACGAAACAATGCACTGACATGCCGCGTTTTAGATGAAGCGGCACTGGAGACTGAAGGTATGCAGGCAATGCTTGCCGTCGGTCGGGCCTCGGTTCACAAGCCACGGCTCATTCACGTAAGCTATGTTCCTGACAATCCGCAACACGTCATCTCGCTCGTAGGCAAGGGGCTGACTTACGACAGTGGCGGTTTAAGCCTGAAACCGTCCGCTTCTATGGTGAGCATGAAAATGGACAAAGCCGGAGCCTGTGCCGTATTGGGTATTCTCAAAGCCGTGAGTGAGCTACAGCTTCCCATTGAGGTTCACGGCTTTATTGGAGCGGCAGAAAATATGCTCGGCGGCAATGCCTATAAACCCGATGATGTCCTCAAGTCTAAAAACGGTACAACAATTGAGGTGCGCAATACCGATGCCGAAGGGCGACTGGTTCTTGCCGACACCCTCACCTATGCGCAACAGGAGGTCACCGCAGACTATCTTTTTGACTATGCTACACTTACCGGTGCCTGCATGGTGGCACTGGGACCCTACACGGCAGGCATGATGGGACATTCCCATGCCTTAAAACACCAGTTCAGCAAAGTAGCCGCACCCAGCGGAGAACTGCTTGCGTCACTTCCGTTTAATGCCCACCTGAAAAAGCTACTCAAAAGTGACATTGCCGACATTAGCAATGTTGGTTCCAAACCCTACGGCGGTGCCATTACGGCGGGAATGTTTCTGGACACGTTTATTGACGAGCAGATGAAACAAAAATGGATGCATTTTGACATTGCCGGTCCGGCGTACAGTGAAACCCCGTGGGATTGTCACCCCTACGGTGCAACGGGCGCAGGCGTTCGCTTTACTATTGAGTGGATGCATTCATTACTGGAAAAAACGCCGAATGGGAAGCAGCAGGACATTTAATGGTTGTCCAGACTCTGCCTCATATCATTTAGCAGCTCCTCTTTTAATGCATCGGGAGAAAGCACAACCAAATGGGGCTGCCACTGCTTGATGAAGGGCAATATCTCAATATTTTGCGTAAACGCCAATGAAAAATCAATGCTGCCGTCATCGTTGTGCCGTAAAAATTTCTGCGAAGGAAAAAATGGCTTCATAGATGTTCTAAAATAGACGGCAATATGCTTGGATGCACGAAGGTATGCTGTTTGCGGATCAATATTTAACGTCATAGGGTTCTGCAACCGATGAAAAAAATGAACATATCTGTCCAAGACGCAACGCTGAAAACTATTGTTTTTTTTACTGTAATTTATGGCTTTAATAAAACAAAATCGTAAAAATCGAAGGGTTTGCGCAGAATCTTCTATGGCAAGATACCAGTTATTGCTCATAAATACCAATTTAAGACACTTTATATTCTCTAAAATCTCTTCTTCGTGGTAATGGTATGTAATGCAGCGGTATTCGTGATGCCGAACCGCCATTTTGGCTTTGCTAAAAAGTTTATTCTGTTTTTCA
>QNZR01000001.1 GCA_003978475.1 Sulfurimonas sp. | reverse complement strand
TCAATCACCTTCATTACCATCGCACCGCGCCAAATCAGAGACTGTCCTTCATCTGTTAACGATCCCATAGACATCATTTCAATGCCGTATGCTTTTAGCGGCAACACTTTATTGCCCTCAATTTGCGGTTTAACCCCTTCTAAACCCAACATTCGCGGTACATTGGGTCCGTAAATATCGGCATCTAAAAGACCGACCTTTTTTCCCTGCATCGCCAGTGCGATTGCCAGGTTCACGGCAGACGTCGATTTTCCGACACCGCCCTTACCCGAACTCACCATAATAAAATTTCTCACTTGCGGCGCAATGTTTTTTCCATGAGAGGAGCTTTCACGCGGCATTTGCGGAGCATCAATCTGTATGGTGGCATTGGAAATACCCGCTTTTTGAAGCTCTTTTTGTGCTTCATCGGTAATTTGTGCCGCTACCTCCGGAGCACTCGAGGTAATCTCAATACGAATCGCAACGCCTTCTTCGGATATCTCAATATTTTTAACAAATCCAAACGTCACAATATCTTTGGTAAATCCGGGATACGTCACATTTGACAGTGCTGATGTAATGGTTTCTTTATTCATTATTTTCCTTTTATTATAATCATTATTTAGCCAAGAGAAGCCGCAGTTTCCGCCATTTTGGCATCTTCGGCAATTTTGGCAATGGCATCGGGATTGTCCATAATGTCTTGTGAAATTTTATATGAACAAAACTTTGGTCCGCACATGGAACAGAATTCCGCCTCTTTAAACACATCCTGCGGCAAGGTCTCATCATGGTACTCCCGTGCCCGCTCTGAATCGAGTGCCAGCGCAAACTGTTTTTCCCAATCAAAGCTGTAGCGTGCATCACTCATGGCATCGTCAATATCTCGTGCTCCTTCACGACCCCGAGCAATATCTGCCGCGTGTGCCGCAATTTTGTACGCAATAATGCCCTCACGAACATCATCGGCATTCGGCAGTCCCAAATGCTCCTTGGGGGTAACATAACAGAGCATCGAAGCTCCGTGCCATCCGCCGACCGCCGCACCGATGGCCGACGAAATATGGTCATATCCGGCAGCAATATCAGTGACTAAAGGACCTAAAATATAAAACGGCGCCTCATGGCATAACTCACGCTGAATTTTCATATTGCGCTCAATTTGATTGAGCGGCACATGTCCGGGACCCTCAATCATGACCTGCACATCTTTCTCCCAGGCACGCAGTGTCAACTCACCCAGAACCTTTAATTCGCCCAGTTGCGCATCATCGCTTGCATCTGCCAGACATCCCGGACGCAGTGAATCCCCCAGCGAGAGTGACACATCATATTTGGCACAAATATCCAAAATCTCGTCATATGCCGTATAGAAAGGATTTTCTTTATGATAGTGCATCATCCACGCTGCCATCAACGAGCCGCCACGACTGACAATACCCATTTTACGCTTGGCAATTTTAGGCATGGTCTCAAGCAAAAAACCGGCATGAATCGTAAAATAACTTACCCCTTGCTGTGCCTGTCGTTCCAGGACTTCGAGCATCACTTCAATACTTAAATCTTCAATTTTATTATTGACATCATGCAAGATCTGATAAATGGGCACTGTACCGATCGGAATTTTCGAATTGGCAATGACGGCACGACGAATCTCGTCCAAATCGCCCCCGGTAGAGAGATCCATTGCCGTATCGGCCTTATAGTGCTGTGAAACCTGAATTTTTTCAATCTCTCCCTGCACATCCGAAGCAATAGCCGACGAGCCGATATTGGCATTAATTTTACATGTCGCTGCAATGCCGATTGCCATCGGCTCCAAATTGGTGTGGTTCACATTGGCGGGAATAATCAGCCTGCCCCGTGCCACTTCACTTCGCACCAGTTCTGCATCCAGTTTCTCAATTTTGGCTACATACTCCATCTCTTCAGTAATCACACCCTTTTTGGCATAATACATCTGTGTCCGTACCGTATCATTATCCCGTTGTTTTACCCAAGCCGTTCTCAATTGCGTCTCCTTGGACCAAATTTAAATTAAATCATTTTTCGTAATATAGTCATTAACCCTAAAATTGCGACACTATACAATAAACCATTTAAAAAATTTCAATTTACTTTAAAGTCATCTTTAGCCATATCGAATTTTACACAAACAAGATAAAAGAAAGCTTTGTGAGTGTATAATTTTGTAACACTATGAAAAAACCAGGAGTATATTTGTCCGATTTGACACTTATTTTACTTGCAGCAGGCACTTCCAGTCGCTTCAAGCTTCCGGTAAAAAAGCAGTGGTTACGTATTGATCATGACCCGTTATGGCACTTTGTTACCAAACGACTCGTTGCCACCGAGCTTTTTTCGGAGACCATCATCACTTCGCATGCCGAAGAGGTGGAATTTATGAAACACTATAGCCGGTGTCGCATCGTTTCTGGTGGAATTTCACGACAAGAATCTCTTAAAAACGCCCTAATTCATGTCACAACACCGTATGTCATGGTCAGTGATATTGCCCGAGCCTGTATTGATACCGATCTACTCAAACGCATCATTGACAACAAGCAAAAAGCCGACTGCATTGTTCCTTATCTACGTATTAGCGATACCGTAGTTTTGGAAAATGAAACCGTTGACCGAGACGCTCTCAAGCGCATACAGACACCCCAACTCTCATCCACACGGGCACTTAAAGACGCCTTGGAACGCACCGCGGTTTTTACCGATGAAAGTAGTGCTATTGTCGCCAATGGCGGTACGCGACTCTTTGTTGAGGGTGATGACAATGCCCATAAAATCACATTCATCAGCGACCTGCTGCATCTTCCATGCATTGCTCCGCCGTCGACTCACACACTCGTAGGAACCGGCTTTGATGTCCATGCCTTTGAAGCAGACAAGCCGATGGTACTGTGTGGTGTTGCCATAGAATCCGAATACGGTTTTCAAGCCCACAGTGATGGCGATGTTGCCATTCATGCATTAATTGATGCACTTTTGGGTGCCGCGGGCATGGGAGATATCGGTATGCTTTTCCCGGATAACGATATTGCTTATGCCAATATTGATTCAACACAACTACTCCATACTGTTGTTACAAAACTGCACAACTTCGGTTTTGTTGTTAATAATGTCGATCTCACCATCGCAGCAGAGCAACCGAAACTGGCACCCTACAAAACATTAATGCGACAACGTATTGCCGACATTTTACATGTAGAATTATCACGCACCAACATTAAAGCCACTACCACTGAAAAACTGGGGTTTATTGGAAGGAGCGAGGGTATTGCCGTCATGGCAAGCGCGACATTAAACTATTATGACTGGACAAAAGAGAGATGAAGATTTTAATTATCGAAAATGAAATTTATTTGGCACAGAGTATTGCCTCAAAACTCGGAGAATTGGGACATACCTGCGATATGAGCAGTTCGTTGAAGGGCGTAAACGAGGAGATTCCCTATGATGTGGTGTTGCTCTCTACAAATATCAGCGGTCAAGACTTTTACCCCATTATTGAAGCCTACAAAAATGCCGTCGTCATTTTAATGGTCTCGTATATTAGTAACGATACCGTTTCCAAACCGCTCAATGCCGGAGCCAAAGACTACATTCAGAAACCTTTTATGATCGAAGAACTCGTTCGTAAAATTGACCACTATCAGGAGTTTGAACGCCTCAAACGTCAAAACAGAACCTATGAAACCTATTTGGATCATGCCTTTAATTCGGTCGATATCGAACACTGTCTCGATGACGTGAGTATTCCGCTGTTTATCTCCTGCAGTTTTCAAAAATATGCCGATGCCTTTGCTTTTAAATATGCGGCAAAGCAGGGTAAGACCCTCCATTTCATCTCGCTTTCATCCGACAATGCCCAGCAGGAGATACATGCACTGCCGCGCAATACGGTGGTGTATATTAATGATTTTCAGTCATTGAAAAAAAATGATTATGACACGTTTTTAAAGAGTATTGAAAAACGTGAAGTCATTGTCTCCAGTACAGAAAGCATTGATCTTGAAGGCTACGCCGTCATTGAGGTAAAAAGTGACAACAAAGTCTTCGAACAAGGTGATATTTTGCCAATAGAGGATTATGTTAAATATATTATGTTAAATTACCAATACAAATTCCCAGACACGGAATTATCGAAAAAATTAGGAATATCCCGCAAAAGTTTATGGGAAAAAAGAAAAAAATATGGAATCATCAAGAAAAAATAGAACCCTCTATATTGATAATGAAGCCGTCTCGGCGCTCGCTATGCTTAAAGACGGTCTTTTGGCTCCGGCTACCCGACTTGCCGACAAAAAAAAATATGACGCTATTATTAAAAAAAACGACAGCAGCGGCAGCACTTTTCCTTTCCCTTTTATTTTAGCACCCTCGGGAAAACACAATGAGACGGTTTTAACCTCTGCTGTTTCGGGCGAGAAGCTTGATCTTATCTGTGAACATCAGAAAGTCGGAGAGATTACCGTAAATGACATCTACCCGATTGACAAAACCCAACGGGTTCAACAAATTTACGGTACCGATGATCTGTCTCATCCGGGCATTAGCGATACGTACCGACGTCTTGGAAATTATGCCGTCTCCGGTAACTACACGCTCAATACCACCCATATCAAAGAGATGCTTCAGAGTATTCAAAATGCCAAAGAGCAGATCAGTGCACAACATACAACCGCCTTAATGTTAGCGGTCAATCCGTTGCATCGTGCTCATGAACGCCTAATTCGACAAACACTTGAAAAGAGTGACCTGATTGTCATCTTTTTGCTCAAACCCTACCACCATATCGGTCTGGATTTTGAGATTCGTTTTGAAGCACTCAAATATTTTGTTGAACACTTTTTGCCGCGCAATCGCGTGGTTATTGTCCCCTTGGAGAATAGCTACATTTTTGCCGGGCTCAACGAACTGACCATAGATGCTATTGTGGCAAAAAATGCCGGGTGTAATGCTTTTATGGTGGGTCAAAATCATGCCGGACTGGGTATGTACTATGACCACAACACCAACAAGTCTATTTTAGACCGTCTCATCGGCATTGATATTACTGTAGAAATTGCCAGTATTTATGTCTATTGTGAAGAGTGCAAGACCCTGGTAAGTACCAGCACCTGCCCACATGGTCAGCATCACCACATTTCTTATAACTCCAACTCCATATTGCAACTCATAGAACTCGGACTGATTCCTCCGGCAGTTTTGGTACGAAAAGAGATCTCGGCACTCATTCTCTCCAAACGCTTTCCCAAACGCTTTCAAAATTTGCAGGACCTCTATACCAATATTCTCCCCCAATCCGGACTGCTAGAGAACCATAGCGAAGAGGAGTTCTACAAAGAGCTCATTAAACTTTACCAAACGACCTCGCTCACCTAAGGCTCAAAATGAATACAAACTGGATGTTTATTACCCTATGCTACAGTGGGCTTTCTCCCAAAGCTCCCGGAACGGCAGGCAGCTTTGTTGCGCTGATTCTTGGGGTACTGATATTAAGCTATTTCGGTCCGCAAACGCTCTTTTTTGCCGCCCTTCTCATTACCATTATTGCCATTAAGGCGATTGACCGGTATGAAGCGGCTTCGGGGATTCATGATGACAAACGCATTGTCATTGATGAGCTCTCGGGCATGTGGATTGCCCTTAGCATTGCGCCGGCGGTCAGTTTCTCGCTCCATGATTTGTGGGTTTTTGACAACGGTTTACTCGCTCAGATTGTATTAAGTTTTCTTCTGTTTCGCGTCTATGACATCACAAAGCCCTCAATTATCGGACGTATCGATCGTGAGGTCAAGGGCGGTCTGGGTGTCATGGGTGATGATGTCATTGCCGGATTTGCCGCAGGAATCACCACCGCGCTACTGGTAGAAGGCTACCGATATCTGATGTGAATGTTCGCTATAGCAACATAGGATCAAAAGTTGGTTCTATCTCTTCAAAATCATCAACAATCTGTTTAAAAATTTTCTGGGTCTTTTCTGCTTTGGCAATATTGGCGTCGAAGATATATTTCGATGCGGGAAATGCGCTTGAAAGTTCCTGATAGATGAGAATACGTCCATTAATATGTCGGTTAAACTCTGCAAATACATCGTCTAAATATTGACGTTTTGTCGTGTGTCTAAACAGGGCTTTAAGCATCTTGTCACGCTCTTTAATGGGCAGTGATTCATCAACCCCTTCAGCAACACGTTTAATATCCATACGGGATATATAGACACCACACCGCGCCGGTGCTAAAAGGTTCTGTGAAATCTGTGCAACAAATCCGGGTACCGGTTCATTGTCAATCGCATCACCCATATCCGGATTGGCAGAACAGTCCTTGTTGTCATTGACGGAACATTGATCTTGTACAAATGCATCGAATTCCGCTCTTAAATCGTTTAAATCATTCGGGTTCATTCTTTTCCTTCAAAAATTTTACAGGCACGTTCATTCATATGGGTTAGTATATCATCATAGCCTAAATACTCACACGCCGGCATCATTGAAAATGGTGAGCCGCTTTTGGACAGGTCTACCATTATTTTGCTGCTTTTAACTGGAGAAAAAAGCTCCTCCTGATTGGCAACATTGAGTGCCAAATCAAACGGTGAAAAATCTGCCGGCAACGTCGTATTGGTACGTTCAATGTCTACTTCAATACCCCTTATTGCATCACCAACGGCATCAATCAATTCCATGCACGATTCGATTCTGTCGTTAAAGAGTGTTACTTTTTTGGTGCCGCTCTGTTTTACATGTAAAAGTATGGACTTTGCCAAAGCACCGCTACCATAGAGTGCCAAAGAGTTCACGCTTTTTTCTTTTAGCAAGGTACAAAGTGCTTTACCTATGAAAATATCACCGTAAAGCTTTCCCTCTTTTACATTTAAAATATCGCAAAATCCGCATGCCTGCACGTCGCTACTTTGAAAATCGCACAGATCCAGAACATCATGACGGTACTCTTTGCCAATAATAACACCGTCTAGTTTGGCTTTTCTAAGTCCGGAAACCGTAAAATAGAAATCATCCGCTCGAATATTCATCGGTATCATCATCGCATCGGTGCCGATACTTTTAAACCTACTGTTCATCATGGTACTAAAACGATCCTGCTGGGCATACTCGCTCAAAAAGCCGTATACTTTCGTATTGCGTTGAATCTCATCGTTGTTATTCATCATAATCTATTTAATCCCCCAAAGTTCTTTGGCTTCTTCTTCTTCAATCTGGCATCTTCGGCATATCTTCTCGCCTTTAAGTGAGCTAAACGCCAATCCGCATTCGTGACAGTTTCTAACATCAAACATCACCAGGTTTTGCGCAGTCGGCTCAAAGAATTCTTTAATATTATATGATGTCGACAGTGTCATAGCATCAGGCTCACAGACATCATGACAGAGATGGCAGCGAACGCATAAAAACGGGTCAAAATCTATTTTAGAGTTTTTCATATCTGAACTGAGCGCTCCGCTTGGACAGATACGATAGCACATCTGACACGCCGTACATGTAGATTCATCAAGCAGTTTTTGTGAGGTAAAACTTAACGCATGGGCATCGACAACATGGTAGATCTCCGGCTTCGCAGCGCGTTTAAGTGCCGTCAAAAGCAGTTTTCTCTTATTGGGCAACTCTTTTTGACGCACTTTGGCAATATTGACATCATGAATGCTATGTTCGACAAACTCATCCATTGCCATCTCAATATTACGATCGAAATCTTTTTTTGCTTTGCCCGCATTTTTGAGTGTAAACGTTTGAAAAAAGTCTCGTCTGCTCCTCTCGCTCTTAATGGTCTCATTATCATAAGCGACATTGTTCATCACCACTTTCGCACGGCTAAGCATCGCCTCTAAAACATAGTTGGCTTCATGAGCATTTTTTTCAATTTGCGGTTTACATGTCGATGTAATACTACAGTCATGACAATGTCCCATATCTAGAACAATCTCACCTTTGAGTGATGCTAAAGCAATGATATGTTCAACATTTAAAACGGAAAGACACGGTACATTTTTTTGACACGAAATCAAAGCACCCTGCTCTGCTGCAAATTCAAAGAAAAACTCCGTAGCACTGAAATGGTCAAGCTTGAGGGCTTCGGTGGGACAGACACCGACACACCCACCACACCCAATACAGGAGAAAAGGTTAATCGCAGGCAGGGACTCAGGAGCTACCTTAATAGCCTCAACGGGGCAGATGACGTCACATAAATTGCACTCACTGAATTTCGATACGGATCGGACACATGACGCGCTGTTTAACGAGAGACCTGCCATTATTGGAGTGGAGTTCCCTGGGTTAAATGCTCATTGTCACTCAACATAAACTCTAATGTCGTTTGCGCAATGTCATAATAGTACGGCGTTCGTGCCTCATATGTCATGTTAATTAAATACAAGGGTGCCCACTGAAGCAGATGCTTGTTTAAAAACTCTTTTTGCACATTTTTCAATGCATCAACGGCACTGAGGTCATCTTCTTTCTGCGCTTTAATTTGAGCTTCACACAGATGATGCATAAATTCCAACTCAACACCAATATGGTCTGCTGAAACAACACGCGCCGCTTCATAATCAACCATAAAGTCATAGGCACTGTAAATATCGGTCACCGGATTTGCCCCGCCCGTTTCAATCATCTGGTCATCGCGAGTATAAAAGGTCTCATAGGGAATGAGATGCAGTAGCGAGAGGTTCGTAAAATCGGGATTAATATGTTCATGTAACAGTACGCTGCTCTCTAGCGTATTGGCTTCGCTCCACTCTTTAAAGGTTGGGAAAAAACCTAAAATAAGAGTAGCATCTTTGTCACAATACTTTGCTTCTTCTTTTGCCTCTTCAAAAAGATTCAATAAATTCTTTGCATTCTCCAAATCAAATACAGGTTGAGTAATAATTGCTTTTACTCCACTATTTAGTTTTGAGACTAATCTCTTTTTTAAATTATTAAAATTTTTGGCATAAGAATTTGACACAGCAATGCTATATATTGGTTTTGGTTTTGACTTAAACTCTTTTCCTGCATAATCAATTCCATTATTAAAGCATTTAATCATATCCATAAAAAGAGAGCTTCTTCCTTCCATCACATTTTTTGTATCTGGTTGATCGCTATGCTTTGCATGATCTCCAGTAAGTGATAAAAATAATCTAACATCTAAGTAATTTGCACCAAGAAGAGTAGATTGCAATGCTATTTTATTTTGATCTCTCATA
>QNZR01000048.1 GCA_003978475.1 Sulfurimonas sp. | reverse complement strand
TATTGAGTACGTGGATGCAGGAGCAATTTCATAACGAAGGGGTAGAGATTACCGCCATCTATCATTGCCCGCACCATCCTGATTTTACCGGAGAGTGTGAGTGCCGCAAGCCTCGTCCCAAGATGTTGCTGGATGCGGCACAAACTTATGAGATTGATATGGCACACTCACTGTTAATCGGTGACAGTGAACGCGATATTAAAGCTGCCATAGCCGCAGGAATAGGAACCACGGTGTTGCTCTCGTCGCAGGAGGTGCTTTCGACTCAAGCGAGTCGGGTGGTTCAGGAGTTATCATGCTTATACTAAATACCGGCGGTACCTTTAACAAACGCTACAACCCTATCAGTGGTACATTGGAGGTTCCGTTTGACAATATGGCCATTGAAACCATTGCATCACGATTGACATGTACATTGAATATTGCCGGAGTTCTTTACAAAGACAGCCGGGAGTTTACCGGCGATGACCGCAAGATGATTGCCGATATTATTTTAGCGTCGAGCGAGCAAACCATTGTGATTGTTCACGGTACCGATACGATGCATCTTACCGCAGCGTACCTGCACGAAATTCTTAGCGAGAGGGTGGTGATTATAACCGGTGCTATGGTACCGTTTGAGATCGACAGCATCGAGGCAACGGCAAATATGGCCATGGCATTGGGATTTACCCAGGGTTCACCTGAAGCGGGGGTGTATATTTGTATGCAGGGGTTGGTGGCACCGTGGGATCGTATGGAAAAGAATCGAGAGCTAGGCAGGTTTGAAATTGTCCAAAATTGAGTGCACACACTGCCATCTGGAGTTTGATCCGTCGGTAATGATTGAAGATGATGGGCACTATTTTTGCTGTAACGGGTGCCAGGGTGTCTTTCATCTGTTGAATGAGAGCGGTCTGGAGCGTTTCTACGAAAAAACCGCTCATACCAAGCTCTCGCCGCCGACGTTGCAGCATGATGACAGTGCCCATTTTGATTCACCTGCATTTTATGAGCGTTACGTCATCACCAATGATGAAGGGTTTCAGGAGGTCTCGCTGATTATTGAAGGCATTCACTGCGCGGCATGTGTTTGGCTTAACGAGAAAGCACTGCATCAAATGGACGGTGTTATTGAAGCACACATTAACTATACCAATAATAAGGCGCGTATTATCTGGGCAGATCATACCGTTAAACTGTCGGTAATTATTGAAAAGATTCGTGCCATCGGCTACAACGCATTTCCATACGACCCCAGTGCACAGGAACTCAGTGCCAACCGGAAGCGAAAAGATTATTACCTGCGTATGGCGGTGGCAACGTTTGCTTCCATGAATATTATGTGGGTGGCAGTAGCACAATATGCGGGCTACTTTACCGGAATTACACAAGATGTTAAAACAATTTTAAATGTAGCCGAGTGGGTTTTGGCGACCCCGGTACTCTTTTACAGCGGATGGGTCTTTTTTAAAGGGGCGTATTACGGCATAAAAAACCGTGTCGTCAATATGGATATTCTTGTGGCAACCGGGGCATTGTTGACGTACATGTACTCCATCTATATTACCCTTAATGAAGAAGGCGAGGCGTATTTTGACTCGGTAGCGATGATTATTACCTTTGTACTGTTTGGTAAATTTTTGGAGGTATTGAGTAAGAAAAATGCCGCCGATACCCTCGATATTATGAGCAAACACATTCCTTCGGAAGTGAGTGTTATTGAAGACGCACAGGTCGTATCGGTCAATGTCAATGAGGTAAAAGCAGGAAGTGTCATACTGCTTAAAGCAGGGGAAAAAATTGCACTTGACGGTGTGGTTCTTGAAGGTGAAGGCAGTATTGACGAGTCGAGCCTGACCGGGGAGAGCGAGCCCATATACAAACGTAGCGGCGATACCCTGGTAAGCGGTACCACCTCCATTGATGCGGTATTGCAGTATCGCTGCAGCAAAGACTTTGCCCATTCAACGCTCTCGAGTCTGGTGGCACTTTTGGAAAATTCCATGCGTAAAAAACCGCGTATTGAGCAGATGGCCAATCGTCTTTCAGAGCATTTTTCTACGACGATTTTGCTGCTTTCACTTTTGACGTTTCTTGTTTGGTGGTTTTGGCCGCATGACTTTGAGACGTCGTTTATTGTAGGAATATCGGTGATTATTATTGCCTGTCCGTGTGCCTTGGCACTGGCGACTCCGGTTGCAACGCTGGTAGGCTTGGGTTTGGGCGCGCGACGAGGTATCTTGTTTAAAGAAGCGGCACAGCTTGAGACCATGGCACAAGCAACGGTTCTGGTTTTAGACAAAACCGGAACCATTACCAAAGGGACGCCTGAAGTGGTACATGTTACGGTACTCAAACCCTTTGACGAGGCACTACTGTTCTCCTTGGTCAGTAGTTCCAATCACCCGATTGCAGAAGGTATTGCCAGATATTTATCCCTAACAGCGGTGCAGAGTCTCGATGATGTCGAGCAGCGGCATGCTCAGGGGATATGTGCCCGAAGTGGCGGTAAAAAGGTGTTGGGAGGTAATGCCCGTTTGATGCAGGCGCATGGTATTGAGGTCTCTGTAGAGAGTCAACATTCACTTTTTTACTTTGCCGTAGATGGCGTATTGTACGCGGTATTTGAATTGCGTGATGTGCCTAAAGACGATTCGGCCCATGCCATTGCCGCCATTAGACGTCAGGGTATTGACGTGGTGATGCTCACGGGTGATCATGAAGGCAGTGCCCGCCATATTGCCCGTGAAGTGGGCATTGATAAGGTGCACTTTTTACTCACACCCGAAGCCAAAGCAGCCTATATACAGCAGCGTCAGGAATCGGGCGATCGTGTGATTATGGCGGGTGATGGTGTGAATGATATTTTAGCCCTTGCCAATGCCGATATTGGTATTGCGATGGGCAGCGGCAGTGATATTGCCATTGACGTGAGCGATGTGGTACTTTTGAATGATACCCTGGAGTCACTGAGTGAAGCAATCATGATTTCCAAAAGCACCTTTAGCTTGATTAAACAGAACTTAGGTATATCGCTGCTGTATAATGCCATTACCATTCCTTTAGCCATGGCGGGGTATATTATTCCGTTAATTGCCGCCATATCCATGTCACTCAGCTCCCTTTTGGTCGTCGGCAATTCAATGCGTGTGCGGTGGAGTATCATAAAGTAACACAAAATTTACATGTAAAAGGTAACACCATGGACAGTTGGGTCATTGCAATGATGTTAGGGGCGTCGCTCATACTGGGCGGAGTTGCTCTTATTGCCTTTTTATGGGGCATTAAGAGTGGACAGTTTGATGATAAAGAGAAATTTTTAAATGCAGCGCTGTATGATGACGAAACAGAACTCAACGATGCCGCAGAGCAAGAGCGCAAAAAGAAAACGTTACAAGAAAAGAATTACCGACCGGAATAGACGCTGTAAGAAGTAATGGGAGGGTTACAATATCACCGCTGTTGCGATGATATCAAACGTTAAGAATTAAAGACCTTTAATATAGGCAGCAACAGCCTCAAGATCAGCATCAGAGTAAGACGCTACCTGACCTTTCATAAGAGCACCCATACCGTGTGCGTTACGTGTACCCGCTTTGTAATCTTTAAGCATTTGAAGTACATCGACACCATGAATAGGAACTGATTTACCTAATGCGTGTTTTTCACCTTTAGCACCGTGACATGCCGCACATTTTTTGTAAAGAGCTGCACCGTCAGCCGCCATTAAAGATACACCGGCTACTAGCATTGCAAGAGCGATTTTTTTCATTTGATTTCTCCGTTTAATTGAATTTCACACAAATTATAGTGGTTCATTTCTTAAATCAAGATGAGGAAATAGAAGTAACCCTTGGTTAATCGTAGCTTCGATATAATCATAACACTTATTAATATAAAGATGTATTATGATTGAAATTTTTAGAGCTAATAAACCGAATATTCTTGTTATTGGTGATTTAATGATTGACCATTATTTGTGGGGAGGATGTGAACGGATTTCTCCCGAAGCTCCGGTACAGGTAGTAGATATTAAAAACGAGACGACGGTTCTCGGCGGAGCCGGGAACGTACTCAATAATCTTCTTGCCTTAGGAGCTCGTGTCGGTGTCGCAGGGGTTATTGGCGATGACAGTAACGGCAGAGAGCTGGCATTGATGCTAAAATCTTCAGGAGTACAAACGGAAGCACTGCTATGTCAGAAGGCAAGGATCACGAGTCGAAAAAGTCGTATTATTGCATCAAATCAACAGGTGCTGCGTTATGACAAAGAGAGCACAACGCCCATTTCCAATACTGATGCCGATCGTATTATTGCCGCCATTGAAAAGGATATATGGTTGTATGATATGATTGTGATTTCTGATTATGCCAAAGGGGTGGTCACGCCGTATCTGGCGCAAGGCATCCTGTCATTGAGTCGCCGAGAGCAAAAAAAGGTCATTGTCGATCCTAAAGGGAGTGATTTTAGCAAGTACACGGGAGCCTATATGTTAACGCCCAATAAAAAAGAGGCAGTGTTGGCAACAGGTATTGATATTGTCGATGATGACTCCCTTAAGGCAGCTCTGATGGAGCTGCAATCGACATGTCAACTGCATACGTCCATGGTGACGCTTTCTGAAGAGGGTCTGGCACTGTATGATGATCATCTGCGTCATTTTCCTACCGTAGCACGGGAGATTTATGATGTTACCGGTGCGGGTGATACGGTCATTGCCTCACTGGCGTTTGCTCTGGCATCGGGCAGCAGCGTGGATATGGCGGCGCAGTTTGCCAATTATGCCGCCGCAGTGGTGGTGGGAAAGGTCGGTTCGGCAACGGCGACCATGGATGAGATTGAGATGTATGTCTCGAGTCTGCACCAGAGTGATTCTCAGACCCGCATTAAAAGTTTTGATGCCATTGATGCTATTGTCAGGCGTGCCAAGGCACAAGGACAGCGCATTGTCTTTACCAACGGCTGTTTTGATATATTGCATGTCGGACATGTGAAGTATCTGCAAGCAGCCAAGCATTTTGGAGATCTGCTGATTGTCGGTCTCAATGCGGATGTTTCGGTACGCTCCTTAAAAGGGGAATCGCGTCCCATCAATACCCAGGAAGACCGCGCCCATGTTCTGGCGGCACTTGATGCGGTAGATTATGTGGTCATCTTTTCTGATGAGACACCGTATGAGCTGATTAAGATGATTGCACCGCATACGTTGGTTAAAGGCGGTGACTACGAAGGCAGGGATGTCGTTGGAACCGAATTTGCTCATGAATTGAAATTGGTGCCCTTTGTTGAAGGGAAAAGTACCAGTAAGACCATAGAAAAAATTGAAGGAAACCGATGTTAAAAACAGTAATATTATGGATGGCGGCTACCGGTGCCGCATTAGCGATGCATACCGGAGAAGTGAATATTAACAATGAAGATATTGAAGCCGAACTGAAGTTTGATATGGGACAGTTTAACTCTCAGCTTGATGTTGACAGCATTTATATCGGCGGACGTTATATTTATGCCGATAAAAAAGGCGATGCCGATGAGCTGATTGAGATCTCGTATCTTATGCAAAAACCGCTGCAAAAGATGCCGGATCTCCGCATTGGAATCGGGTTTAAACTGAACTACAGCTCGGTGCATTCGTATGATTTTGTCTCACTGCCTTTAGGGCTTGAAGCGCGCTACCGACTGCCGCTCGATACCATTGTACCCCTGTATGTAGGTTCAAAACTCTATTATGCTCCCTCGGTACTGAGTTTTAGTGACGCCGACAGCTATTTTGAGTGGAAGGTCAATATGGATATTGAAGTGATTGAACGGGGGTTAATCACGTTGGGGTACCGTTATATCGATACCGACTATCAACGCTCCGATGTCAAATTTAACCGTGCGGCATTTGTTGGTTTTAAGTTTGTATTTTAAGTAGGCGTTAGGTTTTTTTGAGCTTTTTAAGTGCCTGTTTTCGTTGACGGTATTCTTGATGTTTATGATGGTAGTGCATCAGTGTCTCGCAGGACCAGTTGACATCAAGACCGGCAACTTCGGCATAAAAGGTTGCTATCATGCGGGTATCTTCTTCTGAGGCCGAAAAACGTGAGAGGTTTTTGAGTCGAAGGGTGGGGGTAAAAGTAATAAACTCCATGCGATTGACATCGACAATGCTAAAACGGTAGACCTGGTGGTTTTGTTTAATCAAAACGTTCCCCGGTGAATAATCGACATGATAGACTCCCGCCTCGTGCAGTTGGTAGCTGAAACGGGCAAATGCTTTTAAAATATCTTCACGTCCCGTGAAGTTCTCATCATGTAGCACGTCACGAATTTCAAAATCAAAATCAAAATGTTCACTCAGGTAGTAGCTGCGTCGAAACAGCCCCCACTGCCGCTCTTCTACAAAGGCGATGGGTCGGGGTGTAGCAATTCCCAGTGCTATAAGTTTTTGAGAATACATGTACGATCGTGCCGCTTTCGATTTTCGGAAGGTACTGTAGACGATCTGATTGATTATATTGGGTGTTTTAAACGATTTAACGACGATTCTGGTGTTCTGATGCTCAAAGAGTTTCAGGATATTGCGTGCATCATGAAGGGTGGGGGCATCATCATCAAAATGGGTAGTGATGTCTTTGACAAAAGGGAGCAGCTCGGTATATTTTGAATCAAGGGTATAGACAATACTCAATAATGCTCCCTACGTTAACAGTAAGCAGCATTATAGCATTTTGCAGTCGTTATAGCGCTGAAGCGGTGAGTGAATGACTGAGGTTGTCTTTAAGAACTCCTGACACTGCATCACACTGTTGTGATGACTTTCAATATCTTCAAGCGCAATATTAAAGGACTCAATCGTGCTGTTTTCAAAAAGAATATTGAGCGTATAGAGTGCAGAAGTAAAAAAGGAGATGACATGCGTCGGGTAGATGCGGTGCATCAAAAAGTAAAGTTCTATGGGTAGGGTTGTCTTCTGTATGGTAAAACGACGGTTTGGCAGTGTTTGGAGTTCCTGATGCAGGGTTTCTGCGCGATGGGGAATATAGACAATGTCATGATCGGGATATTTTTCAAGAATCTGTTGGATGTAGCACAGATATTTTTCTTTGGAGACAATGGGAACATCCGTAATATTTTGTCCCAAAAGATAGATGATATTACTGTACTTATGGGGCTGCGAAAAGTGACGTTTGAGATATGCAAAACGGTGGGTAATAATAGGTTCTTGAGCATACTGCGGTAATTGAAACAGGGTAAAAAACCCCAGTGGTGCGTTATGATGGTGAAGGCGTAGACCGAACAGGCGTGCTCGTAATGCTTTCAGACCGACCGTATGGGTCTTCATGCTGTTGACGATGCGATGATGTGCGATAATGGTGGCGGTTCCGTCATCAATAAGGTAGGCATTCCGATAGATCAGGTTGGAAAGAAAGAGTCGTCCCATACTGTCATACAACCCTAAAAAGAGCGTTTCATAGGTGCGGCGTTTCAAGGTTTGAATAAGATTCAGCAAAAGAAAAAACTTGGATTGACGGTGATGGTGCACCTCCATAATCTCATCAAACAGGTGGTGAAGATCAAAAAGTTCCATGACACGCTGAATCTGCTGAAGATTATTTTTTTTTCTGTTATGAATAATGACCAGTATGTTGTCGGATGTCTGAAAATAGTCCATGGCTTCAAGTGCACTGACAATTTGCATGGGGGTGCGTACAATAAAGAGATTCGCCATGAATACACCTTGGAAAAATTCCAAAAATTGTACCCACATAACATCAATAGTGGGTAACGAATAATGATAATATTCTGTTTTATCGTGCGTCTATGCCGGGGTACCGCTAGCGTTCCCTCTCGTATTCTGTTACCAAAAGGTATTTTTTTAAAGCGATTTCATAGCGGTTGCGTATTATGCGTTGTTGTTGAAACGGACTTGGCGGTATGGAATTTACATGTAAATAATGCCGCTGCGCTGTTTCAAAACGGTGCAGTTTCATGTCGGGGGTGACCACCCCGTTGCTAAAAAGGTAGCGCTTCTGCTCATTCCATCCAAAACTGCTTTCGGGCTCTTTGTACATCACCGGGGTACCGAAATTGTAGTAATGTGCCTGAGACAGGGCGAGTTCGTAAAGCGTGGGAAAGAGGTCATCATGAGACCCGACAATGTCTTTGGAGACATGGCGGAGCCGGTCATACGCCTGAGGTACGTAAAAGTATGCCGGTACGGCGTATTTAAGGTACTGCATTTTTGGAGCAAAGTAGTCGCTGTAGCCTTTTAGAATGTGGTCTCCCGTTGCCACGACAATGACCTCGTCTTTAAGCGGGGAAGATTTCAGCCAGTCCAAAAATTTCCCAAAAGCGTTAATCTGATAGTAGTAGCCGCGTAGCATGTCGTAATGCAGGGTATCATCGGCATCAAAGCCCAGTGCTTTCAAGTCAAACGGCGGTGCCTTAAAGTCGTGAGGCAGTCGTATGGGTGCGTGGTTATTGGTCGTCAGAACAAACGTAAACGAGGGTGTATCTGCTTTGGCATGTTGCAGGAGACGCTCTTTGAGATAGGCAAAGAGGTATTCATCGTACACGCCCCACGGGTTATCGCAGGTGACATCAAAATGGTGCTCAATACTGGAGCGTCCCAGATACTCATCAAAACCCTGACGGGGCCAAAACTGATTATGGTTACGCCAGGAGCTGCTGCCGCCACTTAAAAAGAGACTGTGGTATCCGTGGACTTTAAACGGAAGCACCGACGAGAGTGCAAAGGAGATCTTGGTGGCTCGCGATTGTGAAATGCCTTTAATGGGGCTATTGAGCAGAAGGTTCTCAATGGTTGGATTGGTACCGTATGCGTTAGAGAAAAAACTGGGGTAAAAATAGTCCGTTTTGGCATGCTTGGCAAAGGCACCCAAAATATTATTGTGAGGGCTATGCTCTAAAGCAGGGTGGGTCGACCACCCCTCCAGTAAAACAAAAATCACATGGGGCGGATGCTGTTTTGCGTAGGTATTTACCGGCGTCACAGCTTCAAGGGGGCGTGTCGTGCCGTAGCCGGCATGTTGCAGCAGTTCAGAGCGATTGTTGACTCCGGCAGCTTTTAAAATGGTACTGCCGGTAAGGGTAAAGTCGTTTTCATTACGATCTCTAATCGCATAGTAAAAATGCCACAGCGGGTTTAAAATCAGGGTATTTAAAAAGGCGTTGTCGTTAGTGTTGATGACTTTACGCGAGAGCGGAAACGTATCGAAGCTTCCTCGT
>QNZR01000202.1 GCA_003978475.1 Sulfurimonas sp. | reverse complement strand
ACCATCTCAGACGTGTAGAGTGTTTTCACAATTTGTGAGGGAATCAAAAATCCTTTAATTTCACTTTCGCTAATGGCCGTTCCCGCGGCAGGCGTATTGGTAAATGCACTATTTAAATTGACATTGCACTGTTCGAGTGGTTCTAAAAAATACAGAGTAATTTCTTGTCCTGACTCGTGTAAACGATAGACTCGCACTGAACCTTCGGTTAAAAACAGAATATCTTGACATTGATCTCCCTGAACAAAAAGCTCCATTTTTTCGGGCATACTTACTTCCATGGCATGCGATGCCAACAGTGCTTTAGCTCCCTTAGAAAGCTTGTTATAAAATGGAAACTGCTTCATACTGCTCACCCCTACTTTTATACAGAATTTTTTTACAGTATACACCAAAAAAATCGCTCTCGTCTGTGACCAATGTTACAAAGCATTATCGCAAAATACGCTACCGTATGTAACCTATGTCACATAAAAAAAACTTATTCATATGTTATACTGTGTCATATCAAAAAAAGGATTCAGCTAATGAAAATATTACCATTAACCTCACTAGCACTAAGCATAGCTCTTTTTACAGGTATAGGTGCCGGTACACTCAACGCATCGAATAACAAATGCGGTGCCTCAAAATGTGGCAGCAAAAAAACCGTATCTAGCAAGTGTGGTTCCGATAAAAATGCTTCAAAGTGCGGTAGCAAAAAAAGTGTTGTTCCTGCTGGAAAATGCTCTCAGGGCAAATGCGGCTAAGCCATGTTTTACAACCATACAATAAATAGTACGCATATTTGAAGGAGTCTATGATGACATTGAAAACATTTTATTTACAATTCTCTCGGATGACTGAACCTTTTCAGTCACTCTCATTACTCGTCGCACGTCTCGTTGTTGCCTACGGTTTTTATGAGCCTGCTATGCGAAAATGGAGCGATATCCACTCGGTAGCACAGTGGTTTGGTTCTATGGATATTCCATTGCCCACACTCAATGCCTATATGGCTGCGACAACTGAAATTGTTGGCGTTGTCTTTCTTGTTTTTGGATTTCTGACACGAGCCATTGCGATACCGCTGATTATTGTCATGATCGTAGCCGTCGTAACCGTTCATCTGCCCAATGGATTTTCAGCCGGAGATAACGGGTATGAAATCCCCTTGTACTATATGATATTCCTGATGATTTTTCTTACCCATGGAGCGGGAAAATTTAGTATTGATCATATCATATTTAAAAAATCATAGATTCCAAAAAGGCAATACGCTGGCAGAGCTACTCACCATCGCTCATCTTTGCTAGTACGTAACAATCTCTATAACCGCTCTAACACGATGACATGCACTCGCATTCCTTTATCCAGATCGCCGTCATCTTCACTGGTTATCATCAAGGCGGCATGGTGAAGCATATTGGTTAAAATGGCGCTGCTGCCTACTTTTTTATGGTCAAAATCAACCCAGTAGCGTCCTGCTTCAAAACTAAGGTTACAAGCAGTAAACTCACTCTTTGGCGACCGTTTCACAAACGGCTGCTTTAAGACGGCTTCGACAACAGGCAAGGCTCCTGATAACCCTAAAAAACGTTTAATAAGCGGTATGGCATACAAAATACATGTGACGGTGGAAGAGTAGGCAAATCCCGGCAAAGCAAGAATGAACTTATGGCCTTTTTGTGCCACTATAAGATGCTGTCCGGGTTTAATATTGACCCCTTTGACAATCACGTCGGCACCTAAATTCGGAATGATGTCTTTGACAAAATCATAATCACCGACACTCACGCCACCGGTACTAATCACAATGTCTGCCGATGCCAGGGCATTCTCAAACCCCTGTGTAATAGCATCTTGCTCATCCGTAATGGTGCCCAGCTGTATGGCTTGCGCCCCCGCCATACGCACCAATGCTTCAATAGTATAGTTATTGGTACTGCGAATCTGTGAGGCACTCCGGGCACTTTCGCCCAGATCTAAAATCTCACTACCGGTGGCAACAATAGCAACGCGGGGTTGTTGCACCACGGTAACCATCACTTTGTTTAATCCGGCAAGCACCCCGATTTCAGCAAACCCCAACATCGTACCAGAAGCAATAAGGACGTCCCCCTCCTGGTAACTCTCTCCTACGGGACGCACATGCGCTCCAAATGCAACGGGCACATCAATGGTAATGGTATCATCATCGACGCTGACCTGCTCTATTGGAATCAGTGTATCGGCACCTTGAGGCATCACCGATCCGGTAAAGGTCTTAATACAGACTCCCCTGCTCACGGCTAAACGATTGTCGCTACCGGCGGGATTGTCTCCTAGTACCGTTAAACAGCCCAATGCCATATCCTCATGACGCAGGGCATAACCATCCATTGCCGACGTCGGGTACTTTGGTGCCGGCTCATTCGCAATAATATCCTCACATAACACGCGACCCAAAGCATGGCTTAAAAAGATTTTTTCCGTCCGAAGCGCCCCGATATCCAAAAGCTCCAGCAGCTGCTGTGATGCTTCATACGATATAAAACTCATTCTACTGCTCCTAAAAGTCCACTGCCTTCAATCGGGGTGGAGCGCTCTTTGGCATAATAGCGCTCACCTTGCTTCAGGTCATACTTCCAAATGGGTGCACTTGCCTTGAAATCTTCAACAAAAGCATCAATCAATGTCAGGGCTACGCGTCGTTTTGCAGAAAAAACAGCGGCAATATACGACGATTCATGGATCCCGACATCGCCTTTGGCGTGTGCCATTTTCACCAAAGCCCCCTGCGCTTTTACACGCGTCTGCCACGACGCAAACCAACGCTCCAAAATGGGTTCATAAATATCGAAGCTCAGCCCTTCAATACCTGCTTCATCACGCACCGTTCCGACAAAAGGGATAAACGCGCCGTAATTATTCTGTGCCTCGCTACCGTACCAGCGACGTAAAATCTCGGGAACATCCAGGGCATTGTCATATAACTCCAGCACCTCAGCCCCCGCAAACCGGAGGAAGTAGTGAGATTTTATCGCCCGAGCGTAACGGTGTGTCGAGGGAGGAGACTAACGTATCGTTGACTGCTACCGCACAGGTTTGTAGCCACGCTTTTATCTCCTCGTCACTGCTTAGTGCCTCGGCAACGTCCTGAAGGCTGGTTGCCTCCATTTCCAAACTCTCTTTGGCAATGGGGCCTAGAAATTCAATACGTACCATAACTGCAACCTTATAATAAATTACACCGATTATATCAAGTTTTTAGTTTTACACAGCTACAATTCTTTCTAAAAAGAGGAGAGACTTATTGATTTTTGGAAAAATTGAGTATCTCAATCTTCTACCGTTTCATCTCTTCATGAAACGTTATGCCGCCCCGCAACACTACGCCCAAATTAGCCGTTACCACACGGGCGTTCCCTCCAAGATTAATGAATCATTTTCACACCGTCGTGTCAATGCGGCGTTTATCTCCAGTATTAAGGCCAAAAAATACCGCTATGCCCCGCTGGGAATTATTGCCAAAAAAGAAGTTTTGAGCGTTCTGCTGCTTCCCGCACATACGTCCCGGCAGGACAGCGCTTCGGCTACATCGAATATGTTGGCAAAAATTTTACATGTACAAGGGGAGGTTCTAATCGGCGATCGTGCTTTAGAGTACTACCTAAGCGGCAACGAGTCGCTTGATTTGGCAGCGCTGTGGCATGCCCGCTATAAGCTGCCGTTTGTCTTTGCTCTGCTGTGCTACCACTCTCATCACCGATATATGACACGAATGAGTAAAAACTTTCTCAAACGTCCGGTCAAAATTCCCCACTACCTTTTACACGCCGCCGCAGAGCGTACCGGCATTACGCCTCCGGACATCTTGCACTACCTCACCTACATCTCGTACCATCTCGACACCCGTGCCAAACGCGGTCTTAAAAAGTTTCTCTCACTCACATAACGATGCGGTGCTAATCATCGTCAAAAATGCGTTTATGGCGGTTGGTTCGCTGAATAATTTTATTGAGTCGTCCAAACGAGACGGCAATGAGAAGAATAAATACCAGTACCCCAATCTCCATAAACGTACCGCCCAAAGAGACAATATAGGCAACAATCAGATAAAGCAATATTTCAAGTCCAAAAAAAAGGTAGCTTTTACGCTTTGAATACGCTCTTCGTTCTCCTCGTCTCATCATAATATCCCGCCCTCTATTTAGCTGAATTGTAATCAATATTGTGTAAACTGTCAACATAAGGACTTTCAAATGACTACAGAGTTGAACCTTGAAGCCGTCTGTTCCCAGCTTCTCAATCATGACGACATTACCATGGATCCCGCCATACTCAACACCCTTAAACACGAACATATTGTGGTTCGCATTGCGCTGTTGGAACATGCCACATTTATTCGTATCTTTGCTCTAAAAGAGCTTTATCTTTCTGATATTATGCCCATTTTGCATGACTTTGGTTTTACCATTGTCGATGAGCTGTCGTACCGGCTTGAAGATGCCAATACCGCCATTTACGTTACCAAATTCAACCTTGCGCTTGAAGCATTCACTAAAATACGGCGTGCCAAAAACAATATTGAGTCCATCATTACCGATGCACTTCTAGGAAAGGGGCTGAGTCGCTGTAAAATTTTTTCACTGGTCTATGAAGAGAATTTTTCCATTCGTGAAGTCTCACTGTTGCGTGCGATTATTGAGTACCTCAATCAAAGTATACTCGCCATTAATCACAACACCATTTTACATACACTGATGACCCACCATCAGCTTTCAGCACTCTTTCTTCGCTATTTTACATGTAAATTCGACCCTGCTTTGAAAAAACGGGAACGTGAGCTAAAAAAAGTGGAAGAGGCTATTGAGGGTGCCATTAAAAAGATACCCGATATTATGGAAGACAAAATCTTGAAATTGACCCTCTCCCTGTTGCGTGCACTGACGCGAACCAACTACTTTTTAGGGCGTGAAAGTATCGCTTTTAAAATTAATGGTGACTACTTTGCACAAAATCTTAAAGGGATTCAGCCAGCTATCGAAATTTTTGTCTACCACCGGGAATTCAGCGGAGTACACCTACGGATGAGTGCCATCAGCCGGGGCGGTCTACGCTGGAGTGACCGACATGATGACTACCGTCAGGAGATTAAATCGCTCATGATAACACAACAGGGGAAAAACTCCATTATTATTCCCGATGGCGCCAAAGGCGGCTTTGTCATTCATAAAGAACGCACCCGGATTACGCCAGAATACTTTACAAAAATCTACCGTATGTTCATTCATAACCTTCTGGATCTTGTGGACAATGTCAAAAAAGGGCATGTCGTACGCCATAAACATATGGTTGCCTACGATGATGACGATACCTATTTTGTTGTTGCCGCCGATAAGGGCACTGCGGATATGAGCGATATCGCCAATGCCATTGCCATAGAACGTGATTTTTGGCTCGGAGATGCCTTTGCCAGCGGTGGTTCTAACGGCTACAGCCATAAAGCATTGGGTATTACCGCCAGAGGCGCCCTGATGTCCACGCAGCGTTTTTTTATTGAAAAAGGCATTGATTTTTACCGTGAAAACATTACCGTAGTAGGAATCGGCTCAATGAACGGTGATGTTTTCGGTAACGGATTGCTCGCCTCAAAGATGTTCAAACTCCTTGGAGCCGTCTCACATAAAGAGATTTTTATTGATCCCGACCCCGATCCGCAGAGATCCTATGAGGAACGAAAACGTCTGTTTCATGCCAAAAACGGCAGCTGGAGCCACTATGACAAAAAGCTCATTTCACAAGGCGGCGGTATTTTTTTACGCTCTGAGAAAGAGATTACGCTCTCTGATGCCGTTAAAAAGATGATTGGCTCGAGTAAAAAAGTGATGAGCGGCGAGGAGCTCGCACGCAAACTCCTGTGTATGAAGGTTCAGCTGCTCTTTAACGGCGGGGTGGGTACCTACATTAAAAGTTCGGATGAGAGCAATTTAGATATCGGCGACAAACAGAACGAAGCGGTGCGCAATGATGCCTGTGATCTGAAAGCTGACACCATTTGTGAAGGGGGTAACCTTGGATTGACCCAACGTGCCCGTATTGAGTACGCACTTAACGGGGGAAATATCAATCTTGACAGCATCGACAATGCTGCCGGTGTCAATATTTCCGATCATGAGGTCAATCTTAAAATCTTACTCAATATTCTTCAGGAAAAACACCTGCTTACCCAAAATGAGGCGGCGGCACTATTGCACTCACTGAGCGATCAGGTCGTCAATCTGGTATTGTGGAACAACTACTATCAGGCTCTGGCCATTTCTCGCGATGCGCTCTTAAGTCAAAAATATCGTAAAGAATTTATTGCCGCCATCAATGTGCTTGAATGTAATGTTTCCAATTTTAACCGACGCGATTTTCTCATTCCCAAAGATGAAAATATTCACGAGATTATCGACAAAAAAGGTGCCATTGTACGTCCTATCTTAGGCTCACTGCTCTCGTACTCCAAAATATTTCTTAAAAACGTATTGCTACAAAGCCACTTTATTGATGAACCCTATGCCTTAGACTATCTTTACAAATATTTTCCCAAATCTTTTGTCAGTGTGTATGAACATGAGATTAATACCCATCCGGTCAAGCGCGAGATTATTGCAACCGTCATTGCCGACAAGATCATTAACCTTCAGGGAGTCATGTTTATTGCCGGATATTTACGACTCTCCCACGAAAAATTTATCTTGAAAATCAAATCGTACCTTATTGGGAATGAGCTCTTTAGTGCCAACAACATCCGTCATGAAATTTTTAGAAATGATTACCTGCTTCCCGCCACCAAGCAGTACCAGCTTTTGGGAAAAATTGAACATACCCTCAATTTCAGTACCCGCTGGATGGTAAAATACCTTCGGGACGATCAAATTGATGCCAGCCATATTTTGGAAAATAAAGATGAAGCCATGGCACTGCTGCTGAGCATCAGTACTGCCAAGTATCAAAACATTATTGAAGGCAATGAGAACTTTAACAACTTTTTTAAAGTCATTAACTATCTGCGTTTTGAGGTGGCTGCCATTAGCATTAAAGAACAGACCGAGCACAGTTTTGAAAATGTATTGGTTCTATTTTACCTTGTCATTAACGAGTTTAAGATTTTAGAGCTACTTGGCGCCCTTGACGATGTCCACGTCACCACCGCAAGTGAGACGGAACTGCGCTATCAGATTCTCTCTTTTGTTGAATTTATTGTCACTCACTATACCAAAAATATTTTAACGTTTCAGCGCCACAATGAAACACCTTCGAGTGCTTTTGACACCTACATTACCAAAGAGCACGCCAACCTGCATGCCATTCAGGAGGAACTCGGCACTTTTGTCACCAAAGAGAACCCCTCATTACAAGAAATTGCCGTTATTGTTAACAAGCTGATGGTTGCTGCCTTATAGCCGCTAGGTCTCAAACGGCTTGTGCACATACGCCAGTACCGGTGCTTCGATGTGACGTCGTATCAGGTAGCTAATCGTTAAAATCATGGCGATGGTTGCCAGGGTAATGAGCCATCCAAAACTGTATTTAACCGCAATATGTGCATTGACAATAGAGAGTATTGGACCGTGAATGAGCAGCATAATGTATTCGGCTTCGCCCAGTTTAACAAAAATATTTTTAGGAACTTCCTGTAAAAACTGCGCATAATTAACTACAGAAAACGTCAACAAAAAGGCTGCTGCGCCGTAGAAGATGACCCGCGACTCATAAAAGTCAAATATTTTTTGCGACTGCAGTGTGCCGATGGTGAAAAAAACGAGCACTGCCGCAACGACAACATAGCGATACCGTGCAATGGTAAACCCCGATCGCCATAGGAAATAGGCAGCGGCACCATAAGCAAATTCCAAATTATGCGGACTCAATACCCGGTACCAAAACCCCTCTCCAAAGGGGTGCATTCCTAACGTCAGTTTGTCAATAAGATTGAGCAGGGAGAGTCCTAAAATCAGATACCACAAATAGAAGAATTTTTTAGAGAGAATCGCCAGACCAAAGACCACGACAAAAAAGACCAGATGGCTCAATACCCAGGTAATAATCGCAATTCGCGGATGCCCAAACCACATCACAAGCGTTTGCCAGAGTTCATCGGCTTGAATGTTGGCAATGCTTGGGTGCAGAGCAGGATTAATCAGCCAGACAATGACTCCGGGAATGGCGATCAGCGCCCAATAGACAAAAAAGATACGCGAAAGAGCGGTCACCATAAACTCTTTATAGCCGCTCCCTTTTTCAATAAGGTGGTAAGAAGTATAAAAGACCGTAAACCCCATCAGCACCATCAGCAGGTCTTCGCCCATGGAACCAAACTTGAAATAGTTCCAAAACAGCGCTTTATTGCCGTAGTTGTTGTAGTGCTGCGTCGCATGATATACCATTAACAACGACGCTAAAAAAGTATAAAGCACCTGAAGACTGACAAGGGTTTTGCTGCGACGGGGGTCATGATACATAGACAACTCCAAAATACATGTAAGTTTTGGCAGAAGCTTATCTTAATTTATTAAATATAACCATAACAAAATACCATCTGTTGCGTGTTAATAGACAGGCGCATATGTAGACTTCCGGGCGCGGGCAGCTAGGTATCAATACCTGTTATCGCCTGCTCAATACGCCGAATACTCTCCTCTTTACCAATGACTGCCATCACAGTATCGAGTCCGGGACCTGAAAGTTTCCCCAGCAGTGCGACACGAAGCGGTTGTCCAATCTTGCCGAATCCAATATCTTTTTCATTGACCAACTCTTCCATCGCCTCATGGTAATCACTTGGCAAGTGCATCTCGTCACGCACCTGAAGCTTCATGGTAAAGTCTTCCAAAATGGCTTTGGCATCTCCTTTAAAGGCTTTTTTAACTGCCTTGTCATCATACGTTTTGGGAGTACTTATGATGTCATCGACCATGCGAGCCATCTCTTTAAGCGTTTTGGCACGATCTTTAAGCGCATCAAGTAAAATCTCTTTTTTATCATGACTGACCAAGGTAATACCATACGGCTCCAACAGTGTTGCCAAGGTCGCATTGGAACTGTTTTTGATGTAGTGTGCATTAAGCCAGTCAAGCTTTTCGGTATTGTAGATGGAAGCCGATTTATTGATATCTCTGGGGTCAAAAAGGTCACACATCTCCTCAAAACTGAAAATTTCCTGATCACCATGGCTCCAGCCCAGACGCACCAAAAAGTTTAACAGGGCTTCAGGTAGATAGCCCATCTCTTTGTACGCCATGACATCGGTAGCACCGTCACGCTTGGAGAGTTTTTTCCCTTGCTGGTTGTGAATCATCGGTACATGATAAAATCGTGGCAACGTAAACCCCAGGGCTTCGTAAACAACCATCTGCTTGGGCGTGTTGGAGAGATGGTCATCTCCGCGAATCACTTCCGTCACCCCCATCAGCGCATCATCAATGGCGACAACAAAATTATATGTCGGCGTGCCGTC
>QNZR01000233.1 GCA_003978475.1 Sulfurimonas sp. | reverse complement strand
GAACCTGTCAATCAGAACCCCGCTAAAAGGTGCCTGAATCACTCCGGGAAGAAAATGCAGTGCCGCTGTCAGCGCGACAATAGTGGCAGAAACCCCCATATCAAGCAGCAGTGTATAGATTGCCACATTGCTAAACCATGCTCCAAAATAGGCAATAAGCTGAATCAGCGACAGACGCGCCAGCACCGGTTCACTTTTTAAAAGGGCTACATAACGTTTCATAAGCGAAAGAGTAGCACAATCTATTGACATATAGATGATTTAAGTATTTTTCGGTGACGTCGATATTGTGAGTACGAAGCACTATAAAGGAAAGGAGTCCATTATGGAATTGATGCAAAATGCGGCAAAGATGCAAACGACCCAAATGCGGACGACCCATACGCAAAACAGCACGTCATCGATGCAGGACCATCAAGTTCAGGCCACGCAAAAAGCCGAGCAGCGAGCCGAACAAAGCCCGATACAAAAAGTCGAAAAAGTCGAAACTGAAAAGGAGATGGATCAGCTCATTCAAAAGCTGAACGAGGCGATTAGCCCGTTTCGAACCTCCCTGAAATTTGGATTTGACAACAGTTCAGAAGATTTTTACGTCTCGGTGATTGAGTCAAAAACCAATCGCATTTTAAGTCGTTTTCCAGCAGAAGAAGCTGTCTCGTTTTTACCTAAAATACAAGAGGTTAACGGCTTTTTGTTTGACCAAAAAGGCTAAATAAGCCCCGTATCGTTTTATACCAACTATTTTTAAAGGAAGACCGTGAAGAATTTAGCCTACAACACCTATGCCAACAATAATGTTGCCGTTGAATCTCCCGAAAAACTCATTGAGATGCTTTATGAAGGTATTTTACGATTTAATGCGCAAGCTGCCGCAGCCATCACAGCCAACAATATTGAAAAGCGCACCTACTGGATTAATCGTTCTATGGCCATTTTTATTGAGCTCATCACAACACTAGACTACTCCCACGGCGACATTGCCTACTACCTGCAAGGTCTTTACGCTTACGAGCAGGAGTTACTAATTGAAGCAAATCTACACAATGATTTAAAAAAAATCCATGAGGTCACTGCCGTTGTCAAAGGACTTCTTGACGCATGGAGAGAGAGTACCAACATCTCTCAAACCGCCTAAGCACAATGCTTAAAGGAGTTTTTACCTTTGTAAGGTGCTCCACACTTTCTAAAACTAAAGCTCTCAAAGTGACCTGTCACTTTATCTTTTCTCTAAACTTTTTTTGCTATAATCGCGCTTAATTTATGTGTTGTGTTGCATATCGTCTAAGGAGTATTATGAAAAAAGAAGTGAAAAAAGTGGTCTTGGCCTACTCGGGAGGACTTGACACGAGTATTATCTTAAAATGGCTGCAAGATGCGTACCAATGTGAGGTGGTGACCTTTACTGCCGATATCGGGCAGGGTGAAGAGGTGGAGCCTGCGCGTGCCAAAGCGCTGGAGCTCGGTATTAAGCCTGAGAATATTTTCATTGACGATTTAAGAGAAGAGTTCGTTCGTGAGTACGTCTTCCCCATGTTTCGCGCCAACGCCATCTATGAGGGCGAATACCTTCTGGGCACCTCCATTGCCCGGCCGCTAATTGCCAAACGTCAGGTTGAAATTGCCAAAATTACCGGAGCCGACGGAGTGAGCCACGGCGCTACGGGCAAGGGCAATGATCAAATCCGATTTGAAATGGGCTATCTGAGTCAAGATGCAACACTTACCATCATCGCACCATGGCGGGAATGGGATCTGAACTCGCGAGAGTCATTACTCAAATATGCCGAAGAACACGGTATACATATTGAGAAAAAAGGAAAGAAATCCCCCTACTCCATGGATGCCAATCTGTTGCATATCTCTTATGAAGGCGGTATTTTGGAAGATCCTGCCGCCGAACCTGAAGAGAGCATGTGGCTTTGGACCACCTCACCCGAAAAAGCCCCCGATACCCCGGAGTACATCACGCTGGGTTATCGACATGGCGACCCGGTAGCACTTAACGGCACAGATCTCTCTCCCGCAACCATGCTGGCAGAACTGAATCGCCTGGGCGGTAAACACGGTATTGGACGTGTTGATATTGTCGAAAATCGCTTTGTCGGCATGAAGAGCCGCGGCTGCTACGAAACCCCGGGCGGCACCATCATGCTAAAAGCCCATCGTGCCATAGAGTCGCTCTGCCTCGATAGAGAAGAAGCTCACCTCAAAGATGAACTCATGCCGCGCTATGCCAAACTTGTCTATAACGGCTTTTGGTTTGCACCCGAACGCGAAATGCTGCAAGCTGCTATTGACAATACCCAGAACAATGTCGAAGGTACCGTAACACTCAAACTCTACAAAGGCAACGTTACCGTAGTGGGTCGTCATTCTGAAAGATCACTGTTTAACCCGGAATACTGCACGTTTGAAGAAGATGACGTTTACGACCAAAAAGATGCTGCCGGCTTTATTAAGCTTAATGCTCTGCGCTTTATTATTGAAGGTAAAGCACGACATAACCAATAATGAAAAAGGATCACCTGTGAGTATGATTAAAATAGATATGAACTCTGAAGAGTTTCAAAATGAGCTGGCAAAGACGCTCAAGTTTACCGATAAGGTCATTAAGCAGTTTGGCTGGGAATACAACCCACAAGCAGAAGTTAACGAGGGCGTTCAAATGGGATTGGCTCGCAACAAGATGCTGTACAACAAACGTTTTTGCCCCTGTTTTATGGTTGAAGAAGTTGACGGTAAAGCCCGCAGTATTGACGATAGAATCTGCCCGTGCAAGCCGGCTATTGAGCGTGAAATGGTTGAGATCGGTGCATGTCATTGCGGTATTTTCTGTACCCCCGAATATGCTGCCGCCAAACGCAAAGAGCTCAATATTGAAACGGCTGTACACACCCATTCACGGGGTCTTAGCACCGATGAATGCCAAGAACTCCTCAAAAAAAATGATCTGGACGGAGACGAACTCGCAGCACTCATGGAAGCTAAAGAGTTGGGAATGGTGACATTTAAACTCATTGACGTTCGTGAGCATATGGAGTGGCAGATGGGACACATAAAAGGTGCCGACCTGCTCATTCCTACCAGCGGTTTTTTTAATCTTCTTGATGAGGCGGCATTAGCAAAAGATGAACCGGTGATTCTCTATTGTCATGTCGGCAGCCGCAGTTTGCACTGCCAGCGCATTATGAATGACATGGGTTACCGTCGCGTCGGCAATCTGACGCATGGCATTGTGTCCTATCATGGCGATATCGTTAAATAATATTGGAGTCTTATGAAAGTACTATTAGTAAAAGATGTTAAAGGTCTGGGTAACGCCGGCGAAATTAAAGACGTTAAAGACGGTTACGGTCAAAACTTTCTCATTGCCAAAGGCTTTGCCAAGCATGCGACTAACGAGGTCATTAAAAAGCATCAAGCCAGTGAGCGCCGTAAAGCGGAGGCACAATCCAGTGAGATTGAGGCCATGAAAGCACTCAGCCAAAAACTTGACAAGCTGCAAATTATCATAAGCAAGAAACTGGGTAACACCGGTCATCTCTTCGGTGCCGTGACTAAAGAAGAGATTGCCCACGCGCTCAAAGAACAGCATGGTATTGACATTGACAAAAAACACATTAACCATAAAGAAGCGCTTAAAACAACCGGTACCCATGATCTTGACCTGAAACTCGGTCACGGTATTCATGCGACGCTACATGTAGAAATCAAAGGAGCATAATGTTTGAAGCGACTACCATTCTCGCTTTCAAAGGAGCCAATAAAGCTGTCATCGGCGGTGACGGGCAGGTCTCTTTTGGACATACTGTCTTAAAAAACAATGCCACGAAAATTCGGCGTCTGCACCATGGAAGTATTCTTGCCGGTTTTGCCGGATCTACTGCCGATGCTTTTAATCTCTTTGATATGTTTGAAGACCATTTGGAGCAGCAACACGGAGATCTGATGAAATCAGTCATTGAATTTTCCAAAGCATGGCGTAAAGACAAAGTATTACGTCGCCTTGAAGCCATGATGATTGTACTCAACACCCGCCATATCTTTATTTTAACCGGTAACGGAGACGTCGTTGAACCCGAAGACGGTGCCATTGCCGCCATAGGCAGCGGTGGCAATTACGCCATTGCGGCAGCACGTGCCTTACAAAAACATGCTGACATCGATGACGAACATCTCGTCAAAGAGAGTCTGCATATTGCCGCCGATCTGTGCATCTATACCAACCATGAAATTAAAACCCTCGTTATGGAGACGCCATCGTGAATATGACTCCCAAAGAGACCGTAGCCTACCTTGACGGCTACATTATCGGTCAAGACAAAGCCAAACGTACGATTGCTTTAGCCCTTCGCAGTCGCTATCGCCGCATGCAATTAAGTCTGGAGCTTCAAGATGACATTATGCCAAAAAACATTTTGATGATCGGTTCGACCGGAGTCGGTAAAACCGAAATTTCCCGACGGCTTGCCAAGATGATGAACTTACCGTTTATTAAGGTAGAAGCCTCAAAATTTACTGAAGTCGGTTTTGTCGGCCGTGATGTCGAGTCCATGATACGCGATTTGGTCGTCACGTCCATTAGGCTTGTCAAAAATGAGCAGCAGCAGCAAAATGAATCTGCCATTGAAGCCTATGTACTGAATAAAATTCTCGAAAAACTCCTTCCACCACTGCCTGCATTGGCCAACGAAAGTAAAAAAGAGGAGTACCTGGCTTCGAAAGAGCGGATGAAAGAGAAAGTGCTTAGCGGATCCATGGACGAACGCATTATTGAAATTGAGATTCCAAAAATGAATATGGAATTCAATGACACCAACATGTCACCGGATATGGCAAAAGTTCAAGAGTCTTTTTCAAAAATGTTCAACTCCTTTAATAAAGAAGATACCAAAAAAGAGATCCGGGTCAAAGAGGCAAAAACCGCCCTTCGTCATGAAGCCAGTGAAAAACTTCTGGACATGGATGCCATTACCAAAGAAGCACTTAAACGTACCGAGCAAGGCGGCATTGTCTTTTTGGACGAAATCGATAAAATTGCCGTAAGCTCTAAAAGTGAAGGACGCAATGACCCCAGCAAAGAGGGGGTTCAGCGTGACCTGCTTCCTATCGTAGAAGGCAGTACAGTGACGACAAAATACGGTGCCATCAAGACTGATCACATTCTTTTCATTGCTGCTGGAGCGTTTCACAAGGTCAAACCCAGCGATCTTATTCCGGAACTTCAGGGACGTTTTCCCCCCCGTGTAGAACTCGAACCGTTGAGCGAAGAGGTGTTGTACAAGATTTTGTCACAAACCAAAAACTCCCTGTTGCGACAATATGAGGCCCTTTTGGGAGTCGAAGATGTGCGACTTGAATTTGATGAAAGCGCCATAAGAGCCATGGCACATCTTTCCCAAAAAGCCAATGAAAAGACTGAAGATATCGGGGCACGCCGTCTGCATACGGTTCTTGAAAAAGTGCTTGAAGACATTAGTTTTGATGCCGATACGCACCGTGGTCAAACTATTGTTATTGATGCCGATTTGGTTCATGAAAAACTCGATGTCATCATTGACGATGAAGATACGTCGCGTTACATTCTCTAAGGGACACCAGGATGAGTAAAGCAGGATTTGTTGCATTAATCGGACGACCCAACGCAGGTAAAAGTACCCTAATGAACTGGATACTGGGTGAAAAAATCGCTTTAGTCTCTCAAAAAGCCAATGCAACGCGTAAGCGCCTCAATGCCATTGTTATGCACGACGACAATCAGATTATCTTTGTCGATACTCCGGGCTTGCATGTCAAAGAGAAGCTTCTCAACCAGTTTATGCTCGAAGAGGCTCTTAAGGCGATTGGCGATTGTGATCTTATTGTCTATCTTGCCCCCGTAACAGATTCAACAGAACATTATGAAGAGTTTCTTGCACTCAATACAAAGCGTCGTAAGCATATTATCGTATTAAGCAAAATTGATCAGGTTTCACAAGAAAAACTCATGAAACGCATTGCTTCATACAATCGCTACAGTGAGCATTTTGAAGCGCTGATTCCCATGTCGGTAACTAAAAATGTCGGACGTGTGGATCTGCTCAATACCATTAGCACCCATCTTGATGAATCTCCCTACCTGTATGATCCCGAGGATATTACGACTGAAATGATTCGTAATATTTACAAAGAGTTTATTCGATAAGCCATTTTTGATAATATCAGCGATGAGATCCCCTATGAGTCCGATGTCCTGATTGATACCATCAATAATAACGGCCCTATTGAGAAGATCCGTGCTACCATCATTATTCAAAAAGAGAGCCAAAAAGGTATTATTATCGGTCGTGGCGGAGAAGCCATTAAGCGCATTGGTCGGGATGCACGTCTGAAAATCGAAGCGCTCTCCGGAAGCAAAGTGTTTCTGGAGCTTTTTGTGAGTGTCAAAAAGGGCTGGACCAATGACAAAAAATTTTTGGAAGGCATGGGATACCAATGAAAATTTTACTCTATCTGACCCTGCTGACACTCTACCTTGGTGCAGCAGACCTTGCAACCGTCTATAGAACGTATGGCATGACAGCAGTCGAACGTGTCCTTGACAAGCAGCTCTCACAAAAAAAATATTGGGAACAAGAGCTGTTGCGGCATGACACATCATTTGGATATTTTGAAAATCTTGATTCTATTATTACCTGCGACAAAGATCGTTCCAAACTCTACCATTATAAGAAAAATCAGGATGGCATCTATACGCTGGTAAATACTTTTGGTGCAATGACCGGAAAAGTCAACGGAGACAAACAAAAAGAAGGCGATCACAAAACCCCGTTGGGCGTCTATAGCCTAACCAAAAAAATCAGCAATCCCGATCCGTTTTACGGACCGCTGGCTTTTGTCACCTCATATCCCAATCTTTATGACAAAATTCGCGGTAAAAACGGATCAGGAATCTGGATTCACGGTCTTCCCCTGGAGGGAAATCGTGACAACTACACCAAAGGGTGCATTGCCATTGACAATGACAATATCTGTACCCTTAATGAGAATATTACGCTTGAAAGCACGCTGCTGATTATCGATCAGGAAAACCACAAAAAAGCCTATAACGGTAACCTCGCCATCATTCTTTCAAAGCTCTTTGCATGGCGTTACGCATGGATCTATAATGATTATGATCGCTACATCAGTTTTTACGACCCCTCGTTTATCCGTTATGACGGTATGAAATATGATGCTTTTAAACAATACAAACGTCGTATTTTTGACTATGACGATACCAAAAATATTCGTTTTTCCAATATCCAAATCACTCCTTATCCCGGAGAAAATGACCATATTTACATCATAACATTTTTTGAGAATTATCATTCAAAACGCACTACATTTAACGGTAAAAAAACACTTATTATTAAACAGGAAAATGACACTATAGCCATAATTGCCGAAAGATAAGTCATTTTTGGCACCACATGAACATTGTAAATTTACTTTTTATTGTGATTTTAGTCATATAAAAAAACATTTAAGCTTAATTTGGCTACAATCAAGTACTAATTATATTAAAGTTATTTATGCCTTAACCGATAGTATAAAAGTCACATTACACGGATACTTAGGATGCCTGGCATCAATAATAAGTATGACAAAAAATAAATTTGGGTTGTACATAATGAGATTAGTTAAATTTACTATTAGAGTAATTACGTGAAGACAAAAGAGACAAAAGCAAAATTCACAAGTTCGCTTTCCATCAATCCTTATAGTCAGACATACTATAAGCTGAGTGATGGCTCCATCACCATTGAAAAAAAACCGGCTTATGCCAAACAGCAGCAGACCATTGCATTTTTAAATAATAAAAGCTTTATCTCAACATTAGTCAGTATTAGCAAGAATATTCCCGAAGAAGATCTTCAAGATGCCCTGGAAAACAAGGTGTATGAGGAGCTGGCTCTTGATTTGGCTATTGAATATTCCATACAGTTCGTAGAATACTATGACACCGCCGATGAGACGAATCGACACTATCACGCCTTTGTTGTTGAACCGGAAGTTTTGGAAAATGAATTTGCATCAACGGTTGATAAAATCAAATATATTGACCAAATCGTACCGATTCCCCTGCTGCTTAAGCCACTCTACCAAAAAGAGCTTATTCTAGACAGCGGGGTCCACTGTTTTATCTATTTTCAAGAACATGATGCCTTTTTAGCCGTCTATAACAATCAGGAGTTTGTCTATACCAAATCTCTAAAATACTCCATGCGCTTTATGCACGAAACTTTTTGTGAGCTCCTGGGAGAGCAGATCAGCTATGCTGATTTCACCAACGTCATGTCACAAGAGGGGCTGAGTACTCTTAACCACGAACATCAAAAACATCTTATTAAACTATTGGGTGATACCTTTTTACATGTCAACGATGTCCTTACCTACGCTAAACGGGCGTATAATCTGGAAAATATTGACCAGATTTACATGGGCTCTTATACCGGCATTATTCCGGGTATTGATGAATATTCTCAGACCTATCTGGGTATTGCCACGAATGTATTTCAGTTTGATTATGGACTGATCAGCGGGAGTGGCTATGTCGATGAGATTCATGCCCTCATGCACCTGTACCTGCAACAAGACGAGAGTGAACAATATACATGTAATTTTACCATTTACCATCGTCCTCCGCCGTTTAGCAAGCGCAGCAGCGGACAACTGCTAATTGCACTAGCCGCCTCGGTACTACTTGCTTTTGCCTACCCGGTGATGTATTGGAGTCTTACGTATACCGAAAAAGTTCGCTATAAAATCCTCGATGATATCTACAAAGAAACCCATGCAACACGCCTGACGCGTGAAGCGGCCATTACCTTAAAAGAGCAGCAAAAAGCAGATGCCGATGCGCTGCTCACCGCTGAAAAAAATGCCTACGATGAAAAAAAGCAGACACTCATCAAGATTCATGAGGTCAAAGTCAACTATCCTATGAAAGCAACGCTGTTAACCGAGTTCACTACAGACTTCAATAAATACAATACGCAACTCGATGGCATCATCTATGCAGAAAACAATGATACCAAAGAGTTCACTTTCTCACTTATTGCCAAAAGAGACAGAGACATTACATCACTGGTAAAACATTTAACCAAAGCCAAATTTCAAGAGTATGATTTTCGGTTGGATGAGATCCTTTATGATGCTGAAACAATGGTCTATATCGGTAAATTAAAGGCTCAATTATGAATTTAGGCGTTGAAAATTTCTTATATAACATTGACCAAAATATGGCAAAAAAGACACAAAAAGATCGCTATCTTCTATACCTAATGATTTTTGCGGGTATTTTTGCATTTTCGTACCTTCTTTTTTGGGAAAGTTCGGAAAAGGAGTTTCACAGAGTCCACGATGAAGTCGTCGCTCTCGATACCAAACTCAATCAGGACAAAGTCTATTTGCAGCAAAATCCTGAGTCAAAAATTGCCCAAATTGAAAATGAGATTGAAAAT
>QNZR01000022.1 GCA_003978475.1 Sulfurimonas sp. | reverse complement strand
AAGTAGACCGATAATAGACTTTTCATATCTACTCCTATTAAAACTAAGGAGTAGATTAAATAATAATTACATGTACATGTAAATTTTATTGTATTACTTTTCTACACACTCTCAAAAAAACACTATTTTTTTGTAGCAATTAGTAGCACTACTGAAGGCTTCTATTTTAAATATAGATTCGTTTAATTCTCTTTTTGATATAGTAATCCAACTGTTTTTTCATAAAAACAAAACAACTTGAAAATACCGTGTAATAGCTGTTTTTCAGTGTTTGTTAACAACAAAAAAGGTTGGATATATGGAACATATGGATGTTGCTAACCCGTATTTTGGGGTGTTCGTTCTGTTTGTATTAACGTTTGGTGCGTTTTACGCAACAACGGTGCTTGCAAGACTGGCAAGTCGCGCTATGGCGTCAAAAGAGAACGAAAAAATTAAGTTAACGGTCTATGAGTGTGGGCCGGAGGTGACACGACAGCCCAATAGAATCTCGACACAGTTTTATCTGTTTGCGTTACTGTTTTTACTTTTTGATGTGGAAATTGTCTTTATGTTTCCCTGGGCGGTAGATTTCAGACTTTTAGGTTGGTTCGGTTTTGTGGAGATGTTATTGTTCATCCTCTTGTTGGCGATAGGTTTTATATATGCATGGAGAAAAGGAGCACTTGAATGGCACAACATCAAGTAAATTATACGCAAGACGGAGGGCTTCCGGTTGCCCTGACGACAATTGATAAAGTCGTAAACTGGGGACGTTCAAACTCATTATGGGCATTGACATACGGTTTGGCATGTTGTGGAATTGAGATGATGGCATCCGGGGCATCACGGTACGATTTTGACCGTTTCGGTACGATTTTCAGAGCCTCGCCGCGTCAGGCAGATGTGTTGATTATTGCCGGAACACTGACGAAAAAACATGCAGAGTTCATTAAGCGTCTGTACGATCAGATGACGGAACCGCGCTGGGTAATTTCGATGGGTTCGTGTGCAAATACCGGGGGGATGTTCAATACGTACGCTACCGTGCAGGGAGCCGATAGAATTGTTCCGGTCGATCTCTATCTTCCCGGATGTGCACCACGCCCCGAAACCCTGCAGTATGGTGTGATGTTGCTACAGAAAAAGATTCGTAGTGAAAAAGCTATTAAAGCACAAAAGCCTAAAAGGTTGCTGTAATGAGACGTTATGTACCTAAAGACGATGTTCAGAAAAAGGCCTATTATACCGACCGTTACTGGGTGGCACCGCAAGTGCCGAAAGCGAAGGTAAGCTCGGACAAGGTGTTCGCTGAAGACCTCAAAGCCATTAAAGCCGCGTTTAAAGTGTTCGACGCCTACATTCAGGTAGAGCAGATGGTAATCTATATTCGCCCCGAAGACAACTTTGGTGTTTTGGAGTTAATGAAAAACAAGCTGGACTATACGCAGCTCTCGGAGATGAGTGCCGTGGATTTTCTGGCAGATCGCGGTGAATTCGATATTTTCTACCAGATGCTTAGTATGAAAAAGCGCAAACGAATTCGTGTGAAATGTGCCATAAAAAAAGAAGAGGCTATTGAGAGTGTTGAGAAACTTTTTCGTTCGGCAGACTGGTCGGAGCGTGAAATGTATGATATGTTTGGTATTAAAGTCAATAACCATCCGTTCTTTAAGCGTATTTTAATGCCCGATGACTGGGAGGGGCATCCGCTTTTAAAAACCTACCCGCTTCACGGTGATGAATTTGCCGCATGGTATGAGGTTGACAAGATTTTTGGTAAAGAAGCACGTGATATTATCGGACCGGAAATTCGCGACGATGCTGCCGTTGACAGGTACGACACCAAGCGTTTTGCCCGTCTGGGACATGAGGTGCCGTACGGTGCAGATATTTCTAAAGGCGAACCGGCAGTCAAAACCGAGTACCAGGAAGATGACGGCGTGTTCTTAATTGAGCGTTTTGAAAAAGACAGCAGCACGGTAATTACAGATAGAGACAGGTAGGCATTATGCAAGTAAAAAATAGATTACGTCCATTTTTCGAAAATATCAACTTTGATCGTAAAGACAATGAGCTTATACTCAACTTTGGTCCGCAACACCCCTCGGCTCACGGTCAGTTGCGTTTGATGCTTCACTTACAGCAGGAGCAGGTCGTCAAAGCGCATCCGGATATCGGATACCTTCATCGGGGTATGGAGAAGATGGCAGAAAATATGATATACAATGAATTTATGCCAACAACAGATCGTATGGATTATATTGCATCAAGTTCCAACAACTACGGCTTTGCTTTGGCAGTCGAGAAACTTATCGGGCTTGAGGTACCGCGACGTGCCAAAGTGATTCGTATGATGCTTCTGGAGATCAACCGTCTGATTTCTCATCTTTTCTGGTTGGCAACGACAGCTCTGGATATCGGTGCCATGACCGTTTTCCTGTATGCATTTCGTGAACGTGAATATCTTATGGATCTGGTTGAAGATTATTGTGGTGCGCGTTTGACGCACTCTGCCATTCGTATTGGCGGTGTCCCTTTGGATATTCCCGATACGTTTCTTCCGGATCTGAAAAAATTTCTGGATAAATTGCCTCAGAACATTAAAGACTATGAGGATCTGCTCGATACCAATCGCATTTGGCAGATGCGTATGGAAGAGGTCGGAGTTATTCCGACCGAGTTGGCACTTTCGTGGGGATGTACCGGACCGATGTTGCGGGCTTCGGGCGTTGCATGGGACATTCGCAAAGAGGAGCCGTATGAGCTCTACGACGAAGTGGATTTCGATATTCCCGTATCGGACAAATGTGACAACTATGCTCGCTATAAGCTTTACATGATGGAGATGCGCGAGTCGGCGAAAATTCTCTATCAGGTGATGGATATGTATGCTGAGACCTCAACAGAGTTGATGGCGCATGCACCACAATATATTTCGGCACCAAAGCTTGATATTATGACACAGAATTACTCATTGATGCAGCACTTTGTATTGGTAACACAGGGGATGCGTCCGCCGGTGGGTGAGGTATATGTTGCTACCGAATCTCCTAAAGGAGAGCTGGGGTATTATATTAATTCCCAAGGCGGACCCTATCCGTATCGTTTGAAGTTGCGGGCACCGTCATTCTGGCACACGGGGATACTGACAGATCTGCTTCCGGGTCACTATATTCCGGATGTAGTGTCAATTATCGGTACGACGAACATCGTATTCGGCGAAGTCGACAGATAGGGAGCAGGTAAATGAAACGATATGATTTACGACATTTAAAAGAGAATTTTTACGACCGGATGAAAGAGATTTTAGAGAGTGAGGCAGGCAGTGAAGAGGTGCTGATTTTTCTCTTTGAAATAGGGGATTTCACACCGATACAAGGTAGTGCTGATATAGTTAAAGAGTCCGGCTATGAACTGATGAACTCTTTAAAATTCAATGAGGTCGACTGGACCATTGTTGTTAAAAAATAGTCGAGGAACTGAAGGTGAGTAAAGTCTATTTTTCCACATGGAGAGGCGAAGCAATTAACAATTTTGGCAAGCCTGAAGATGCGTGGGAAGAGTCAGCATACAAGCTGCCACAGCAGTATAATGAGCATGCCGATTCCAAGGCCTTTATAGGCTGGGACGGGGTTGCGTTGTTTCATGAAGATGTGGACGTCGTGCGTTTGGCAACGGAGTATGCAGCGCAGTATCAGGTCTATTCCGAAGCCTGCGGTAGATGTGCACCGGGTCGCTGGGGCGGACGCATTCTTTTTGATCTGCTCGATAAGATTGCTCGCGGTGAGGGAAGCATGGAAGATTTGGCGCATCTGAAAGAGGTTGCCCAAACCATGCAGACAACATCCAAATGTGAAATTGGTAAAACGGTACCCAATCCTCTTTTGGATTTGATGCAACATTTTGAAGATGATTTTATGACGTGTATTACCGAACAGGCGGCATCGAAACATTACAATGAAGAGATTAACTATATTGCCAAAATTACGGCACCGTGTACCGATGCGTGCCCGGCTCACGTCGATATTCCGGGTTATATTGAAGGGGTGAGAGACTTACGTTTTGATGATTCGCTTAAAGCGACCCGTCAGACCATGCCTTTGGCACATACCTGTGGTCGTGTCTGTCCGCATCCGTGTGAAGATGAGTGCCGTCGTGCCAATCTTGACTCACCGATTTCTATTATGGAACTCAAGCGTTTGGGTGCGGATTATGAGACCGATCATGGATTTAACTTTTTCCATCCGGCACAGAAGAAGCCTTCAATCGGAAAACGTGTCTGTGTCATTGGTGCCGGTCCGGCCGGTTTGACAACAGCATACTATTTGGCACTGGAGGGGATTGATGTCGATGTGTATGAAGATTTGCCGGTGCTAGGCGGTGAAGTGGCTGTCGGTGTTCCCGAATACCGCATGCCCATAGATAAATACAATCAAGACATTGAGGCGGTAAAAGATTTGGGGGTGAACTTTTTTACCAATACCCGGGTTAATGCTGATATGATGCGCCAATTTGAAAAAGAGTACGATGCCGTGATGATTGCTGTGGGTACGCGACTCTCCAAAAAAGTGCGTTGTGAGAATGAACGTCCTGAAATTGAGGGGTACTGGGGGGCTATTGAGATGCTCGATCAAGTCAACCTCTGGGAAAAATACGGCATTGGCGAGAATGTTGATTTAACCGGTAAAACCGTTGTGTGTGTCGGGGGTGGATTTACCTCAATGGACGTGGTGCGTTGTTCGATTCGTGCCAATGCCAAAAAAGTCATTATGATTTATCGCCGGGATGAAAAGACGATTATTCGCAATACGACCTATGAAGAGTATCATGAAGCGGTCGAAGAGGGTGTTGAGTTTATTTTTCACTCGGCGGTAAGTCGCATGAATGATGAGAACGACGTATTAAAATCTCTTGATTTTGACCGTTTTGAACTGGTGCCTGACCCGGACGGTGGTCGTGCACAGCTGGTAAAAATAGAAGGTGGCGGTTTTAGCAAGGAGGTTGATTTCCTGATTCCCGCCGTATCTCAAAGTGCCGATCTCGATCTGTTACCCCCGGAGTGGGAGTTGGAGATGACCTCGTGGGCGACAATTCTTACCAACGGTAAAGATTATATGACCTCACGAAAGGGTATTTTTGCCGCCGGTGATTGTGAATATGGTCCTATGACCATTGTTAACGCCGTTGGTCAGGCGAAGCGTGCGGCATCGGTGATTAGCCGTTATGTCCAAAACGGCGGCAAGATCACCTTGACGGACGATGAGATTATGGAAGATCATCTGCGAAAGATGAAAGTGTATAACAAAAAAGAGACGGTAAGCGGATGGCTTGCCGGGTTGCCGCGTCAGGTGAGTGAAAAATTACATGTAGATATTCGTAAAGATAACAATAACGAAGTCAATCTCGGGTTTACCCAGGAAGAAGCACTGAGTGAAGCAGATCGCTGTATGCGTTGTTACTATATTGCGATGGTAGCACATTGAGGAGGGCAATATGATAACATTTACAATTGATGGTCGTGATGTTGAAGCTGCCAGAGGGGAGACCATTCTCAATGTCGCACGCCGTGAAGGAATTTATATTCCGACCATGTGCTATCTTTCCAAAACAACTCCGTGTGCGTCGTGTCGTATGTGTGTGGTTGAAGCCGAAGGTGTCGAGGGTTTTGTTTTAAGCTGCCAGACACCGCCGACAGAGGGTTTGTCTGTTACGACCCATAGTGAGCTTTTGGAGACTGAGCGAGTCAATATTATGCGCATGTATGATGTCAATCACCCTTTAGAATGCGGTGTATGCGACAAATCAGGTGAGTGTGATCTGCAAAACAAGACACTTGAGTTTGGTATTGACAGACAACATTTTAGTGCAAAAGATCAAGCCCGCGAGATTAAAAACTGGGGGTTGATTCATTATGATCCGAGTTTGTGTATTTTATGTGAGAAGTGTGTGCATGTCTGTAATGAGATTATTGGTGATGATGCCATTGAGGTTCAATTCGGTGGCTATAAATCGACCATTATTCCTAAAAACAGCGATGAACTTGATTGTACGTTTTGCGGTGAGTGTATTGCGGTGTGTCCGGTCGGTGCGCTGGTCAGCAGTGAGTTTCAGTATCGGGCCAATGCCTGGGAGCTCTCACGCATTCCTTCAACCTGTGCCCACTGTTCTGCGGGATGTGCTTTGGAATATGAAATCAAAACCGGCGGTGCTGCCAGTGTCGGACAGGAGAGTATCTACCGCGTGAGTAACAATTTTGAGGTTGCCACCCTTTGCGGTGCGGGACGTTTTCATTTTGACTTTACTGCCGATACATCACGAGATACTGCCGATTTTTCTCAAGCGACAGACGCGCTACGCAGCTGTGAGGCAATTCGTTTTAGCTCCGTTATTACTAACGAAGAAGCATGGATACTCCAAAAGCTCAAAGAGACACTGGGTATTAAACTTTACAATGAAGATGCACGACATTTTCAGGAATTTATGCGCGCATATACCATGAAAAGCAAGCAGCTTCATTATGGCGCTTCACTGGCAGATATTAAAGCGAGTGATGCCATTATCATGATAGGATCACGCATTAGTACCGATAATCCGGGAGTGCGTTATGCCATGACGGAGGCGGCACGTCATCATGGCGCAAAAATCAGCTATATGCATCCGCTTGAAGACACCCTGATGCAAAATACGATCACGCAGTTTGTAAAATATGAAGTCGGAACAGAAGAGGGTGTAGTAGCACTGCTTGCTTTGGCATTACTGCAAGATGCCGACCTGGATACCGAAGACAAAAACATACTCGATCAACTCGATGAGGGTTATTTGAGTGCCGAATCCAATGTCGGTGAAGAAGAGATCTCGTTAATGATGAATGCTTTTGCGAGATCGACAAAAAAAACATTGATTGTCGGTTCGGATCTTCTGTCTCACCCCCAAAGCCATAATATTGCCAAACTGATCGGACTCATTGCGATGCATAGTGATTTTCGTGTCATGATTGTTCCCAAGCATGTCAATACGCTGGGCGTATCATTGCTGTGTGATCTTGACGCTGACGAGCAGACGGCTTCAGTAGTCGGTTATAACGCTCAAGGAGACTTTGTGATTGCCTCATCGGGAGCACGAGACTTCAGTGTTCCCGCACTGAACCAGCAAGAAGGTACCGTAACGTCTGTGGACAAACAGGTATTGCCGATTAATGTCGCCGTAGGTTTTGAGGGAAGTACGCTTAATGATTTGGCATCGGCAGTAGGCGTTGTCGCACGAGAGACTGTGGATTATACATGTAAATTACCGGAGTCCAAAGGATTTCAGGCAGTCGTTTTTGATGCATTGGAAAACTTTTATACCCCGCTTGGTGATGATGTTCGGGGATATTATCTGAGCACACGTCATATTGCCGATGTGAGGGTGACTCCCCTTCAGGATATTGATGAGCTGCCGGAATTTAACGGTACGGTAGTGTACCATTGTGAGCCGGTGCGCCAGTTCAACAGTTATACGGCATATCATTCCGATGAGGAAGATCGGGCTTTGGTAGGCTCACCGCAATTTGCCGTTGCTGCTAAAATATCAGATGGTGATCAGGTGGAGATAGCGCTGCGGGCACATAAGGTTATACGTCATTTTAGAGTTGATGAGACTCTCAAAGGAACCGTGGCATTACATCCGACATTTGATCTTCCCCTGGAAGTACTTGATGGTCAGTATCGGTTTGAAAAGGTAAAAATTATGAAGGTAGGTAGTTGAATATGAGTACAATAACAATTACTATTGACGGTCAGAAGATACAGACGCAAGAGGGTGAATTCATACTCAATGCCGCACGGGCAAACGGTATATTTATTCCGGCGATCTGCTATTTGACGCGATGCAGTCCGACATTGGCGTGTCGTATCTGTCTTGTAGAGGCTGACGGTAAGCAGGTGTATGCCTGTAATGCCAAGGCCAAAGAAGGTATGGAGATTGTAACATCAACCGAGAATATTGAGCAGGAACGTCGTTCAATTATGGAAGTGTATGATGTCAATCATCCGCTTCAATGCGGTGTGTGCGATCAGTCCGGAGAGTGTGAACTTCAGAATTATACTCTGGAACTCGGAGTTGATGCGCAGTCGTATGCTATTAAAGATGTCGAGCGGGCAGCCATCGACTGGGGACATATTCATTATGATCCGGGTCTATGTATTGTGTGTGAGCGGTGTGTGACGGTCTGTAAAGATATGATTGGCGATACCTCATTGAAAACCGTACCGCGAGGTTCTGATCCGCTTGATGCTACCTACAAAGAGAGCATGCCCAAAGATGCGTATGCCATGTGGAATAAACTCAATAAATCGGTAATTGGCCTGACCTCCGGTGAGGCAATGCTTGATTGTACCAGCTGTGGTGAATGTGCTGCGGTTTGTCCGGTCGGTGCATTGGTCGATACCGAGTTTATGTATAGATCCAATGCCTGGGAATTAACACAAATTCCGGCAACCTGCGGACACTGTAGTGCCGGATGCCAAATCTCATATGATGTGAAACATGAGAGCATTGAAAACAGCAGTAATAAAATCTATCGTGTGATGAATGAGTGGAACTACGTGTCACTTTGTGGAGCAGGACGGTACGGTTTTGATTATGAGAATCGCAACGTAAGCAAAGATGACGCGGCGTTTACAAAAGCACTCAGTGCCTTTGGGAAGGCCGATACCATTCGGTTTACTTCGACGATCACCAATGAAGAAGCGCTTATTTTACAGCGTCTGAAAGAGGCGCGAGGATACCGTCTGGTCAATCCGGAGGCCAAGTCGTTTCAGGATTTTCTAGCCGCTTACAGCGCTATTAGCGGTACCGCACTCTATGGCAGTGATTTAAAAGAGACGCATGATGCGAATTTTGTCATTTCGGTCGGTACGGCACTCAAGAGTGACAACCCCAATGCACGATATGCTTTTAATAATTCAATGAAAATGAATAAAGGTGCCGGACTCTACTTTCATCCGGTTGCCGATCCGGTCATTGAGGGATTGGGTAAAAATGTGATGAGCATCAACCATGCGCCACTGCAGGAAGAGACAGTACTGTATCTGATTTTAGATCTTTTTGCCGATAAAAAGGCACTGCCGCAAGAGGTCGTAAGCTATCTGGAGCGTTTCCACAGCAAAAAAATGGTGATGGTGACCGAAACCGTTAAAGAAGAAATAATAGAGCGTGTGACCAAAATTGTTGTCGATGAAGAGACCGCAGAAGAGAAAGAAGTGACTGAAGAAGTCAAAAAAATGGTAGCCAAAAAGGTAGAAAAAGAGGTAGAAGTTGAAAGCAATGCCCTACTGGAAATGGTCGGTGCTCCGGAAAACTTTCAGGAGGCTCTTGCCAAATTTTTGAAAAAAGCCAGTGATTTTTCTCTGATTATCGGTCCGGACTGCTATACCCACCCCAATGCCAGAAATATTGCCCGTTTGTGTGCCTTAATTGAGAAATACAGTGCGTTTAAGCTGGTGATGATTCCGACATTGACCAATACGCTGGGGGTATCACTGATTTGTGATCTGGACGATGATATTGGAAGTTACACTATTGGATACAACGTCCGGGGTGACTTTACACTTAGCGCTCTGGGTGACGGTGACCTGGATATGCCGGCAATAAATCAGCAAGAAGGCACTTTGACAAGTATCAACAAGCGTGTCAATCCGACCAATGCCGCACTGGATTATGACGGGTATGAACTTAATGATCTTGCCAATGCTCTGGGTCTTGAGA
>QNZR01000234.1 GCA_003978475.1 Sulfurimonas sp. | reverse complement strand
TAGAAAAGACCTTTTTAAACTTTTGGATATGCTTTTAGAGACAGGAAAAGTTTTAGAGATAAATAGGAATGGTCAAATATTTAAAGTGATTCCTCCTAAAAAAATAAAAAAGCTAGATAGACTTATTGCCCATCAAGATGCAATCTTTTTACACTGTCTTCCCGCTTATCGCAATCAGGAGGTCAGCGAGAGCGTTCTTGAAGGTAGGCAAAGTGTCGTATTTGATGAAGCTCAAAACCGTCTTCACGCCCAAAAAGGTCTTATGGTTTGGCTTGACAGGCAAAGAAAATAACAATAATGTCAAGAAAGCATCACTTTCTCAGTAATTTTTGGCTATAATGCCCACCAAATATTGTTGAGAACATTTTTGCCGCTTATGGCACTTCTACATCTGCATACAGACAATCGTAAAACTATTTTTACATGTAAATTGGTGATGACGTAATCCTTTTTCAACAATATAAATTAATTGAAAAAGAGAGCTCTATGTCTCAAGAAACAACCTCCAACCAACCCTCAACGACTATTGAAAATAGTTTTGAGCAGTTCGGCTTTAAACGCCCCATTATGCAAGCACTCTCACATGCCGGTTTTAAGCTTCCGAGTCCCATTCAGGCGATGGCAATACCCATCATTATGGAAGGGCGCGATGTCGTCGGACAAGCCCACACCGGCACCGGGAAAACTGCTGCATTTGGTTTGCCTGTTTTAAACAACATGCACCTTAAAGGCGGTGTCGAAACTCTGGTTATTACCCCAACCCGTGAACTTGCCAATCAGGTCAGTGATGAACTTTTCAAGTACGGCAAAAATCTCGGTATTCGTACCGTCACCATTTACGGCGGCAGCTCTTACGGCAGACAGCTTGGTCTGATTGAGCGGGGAGCACAAGTCGTTATTGCCACACCGGGACGACTGCTTGACATCTTAAAACGCAATATGGTTAAAGATTTTACGCCCTCCACCATTATTTTAGATGAAGCCGACGAAATGCTGGACATGGGATTTTTGGATGATATTAACGAAATATTTTCCTACCTTCCCAGCGATCGCCAAACCCTGCTCTTCTCTGCCACCATGCCACCACCGATTAAAAAGCTGGCAGAACGTATTTTAGTCAACCCCAAATTTATCTCGATTACCAAGGGCGAAACCACCAATAAAGATATTGCCCAGCAATACTATGTTATTGATGAAAATGAGCGTGATGATGCTATTATTCGCCTCCTTGATACACAAGAGACACAAAAAGTCGTAGTTTTCTGCCGCACCAAACGCGAAGTTGACCGCCTCTCCAATGTACTCTCTGCCGTAGGTTACAGCGCCAAGGGTTTGCATGGCGATATGGAGCAGCGTCAACGTGAAGCGGTCATTCGCGGACTCAAAGGTGACGGGGTAGATATTCTTGTTGCTACCGATGTTGCTGCGCGCGGCATTCATATTAATGATGTCAGCCATGTCATTAATTTTCATATTCCCTTTGATCCGGAGAGCTATGTTCACCGCATTGGACGAACCGGACGTGCCGGACAAAAAGGAATGGCCATTACTCTGGTCACGCCACTGGAGTTTAAAGAGCTACAGCGCATTAAATCCAAAGTGGGAACTACGATGGAGCATGCTTTTATTCCTAGTAAGCATGATGTTAAAAAAGCGGGGCTGGATCGCCTGGTACATGATATTGAGCAGCAAAAAATCTATGATGAGGCCCATCTTATTCTTGATGCGCTAAAAAATGATATGGATATGGAACAGGTCATCTACAAGCTCGCTTCCATGCTGCTGGATACACAAAGCATTAAAGGACCGAACAATATCGGTATTGCGCCGGAGCGTCTGGAAAAAATTATGCAGAATCTCAACAGCAGAGGCGGTGGCGACAAGAGCCGTTCTCATCATCGAAACCGCTCACATCACCGTTCACGCAGCCGAAATAGCGGTGATCGAAACCGTAACCGACATGGCGGCGGTAACAGAAATCGCTCTAGAGACTAATCTCTAGCTTGCTAACCACCTCCTGGCAAAACAGTTCAAATGGAGGTAGGTCTAACGTATTTTTGCGTTGCACGGCTCCCCACATGGGTTCAGGAAAATAGCTGTCCTCTTTAAAACGAGCGCTAATATGCCAGTGAACATGTGGCAGCATGTTTCCAAATGAGGCTATATTGATTTTATCGGGATGATAATAATCCAACATTATGTTTTCAATAATATCCAATGCCAAAAACAGGGCAGTCTTCTCTTCTGGAGTACACTCGCTAAACTCTTTTTTGACCTCTTGGGTAAACACTTTAAGCCATGGAACCTCACTCTCATGAGTCTCCACAAAAATCAGCCTATTTTCAAACAGTCGCATCAATTTACATGTAAATTTAAGACGGTGGCGCAAACGGAAGCAGTGCGCTTCCCCAGGTCAACCCACCGCCAAAAGCATCAAGAAGCATGAGTTCTCCGGCTTGCAGCGCTCCTGATTCATATATATCGTTAATCGCCATAGGTATGGAGGCTCCTGAGGTGTTCCCATATTTTGCCACCGTTAGCACTACTTGCTCATCACGCATATTAAGCGCATCGCCGACGGCTTTAATAATACGGTAATTTGCCTGATGCGGAATAAAATGTTTAATGGCCGAAGCATCAATACGGTTCTCTTTTAAAATGGAGACTACATCACTCGTGAGCGTGCGCACCGCCACCTTAAACGTTTCATTGCCTTTCATTTTCATATAGCATCCCGCCGCTTCACGATCAAGCGCATCATGCGCCGAACCGCTACCGCCGTTTGGAGTCATCAGCAGATCAGCATAGGTACCGTCGGAGCCGGTATGCACATCAATAATAGCATCACAGCTATTTTCGGTGGCACTAATGAGTGCGGCACCGGCGCCATCGCCAAATAAAATACAGGTACCCCGATCGCTGTAGTCGGTAATGGCACTCAGCTTCTCTGCTCCGACAATCAGTACATTTTTTTTCATTCCGGATTCAATAAATGCCTTGGCAATACTTAAGACATAGACAAATCCCGTACACGCTGCGGAAATATCAAAAGCAGTAATGGTAGAAAGTCCGAGTTTGGTTGCAATGACCGTTGCCGTCGAGGGCATGCAAAAATAATCTGGCGAGATCGTCGCACAAATAATCATGTCGATCTCATCTTTGGCAATACCGGAACGCTCTATGGCTTGTTCGCATGCTTTAACACCCATGTCAGACGTTGTCTCGTCCAAAGCTGCTATGCGACGTTCTTTAATGCCGGTACGCTTGGTGATCCACGCATCAGTGGTATCCACCATCTGCGACAGATCGCTGTTGGTTAGAATTTTTTCTGGAGCATAGGCACCTATTGAGCGAAATGCTGCGTACATGAACTACCCTTTTTCTGCAATATCACCTAAGGTCGCTTCAATATGAGAATTGACACCGGTGTCAACATACCGAATGGCTTGGAATATGGCATTTTTAATCGCTTTAGGATTACTTTTGCCGTGACTGACAATGGCGCATCCCTTAATGCCGATGAGCGGTGCACCGCCAATCTCGGCATAATCCATCTGTTTTTTAAGCAATTTAAAGACTTTACGCATTAACAGTGCTCCGGTAATGGCAACCGGAGATTTACGAATATACTCTTTAATCAGCTCCGTAATCGTCTTGGCAACCCCTTCTGAGGCTTTGAGTACCAAATTGCCGACAAAACCGTCACAGACAATAACATCGCAACTGCCGTCAAAAATATTATTGCCTTCGACATTGCCCATAAAACCGTTAAAATGCTCCAGTTTGGCAAACGACTCTTTGGTGACTTCATTACCCTTAGATGCCTCTTCACCATTTGCCAGCAATCCGGTTCGAGGCTGCTCGATACCTAGCATGTCCTGGGCATAATGGCGCCCCATGACCGCAAACTCAACAAGATTGTCACTTTTACAGTCAACATTGGCACCGGCGTCCAGTAAAATACTGCGGTTCCCAAGTCTAGTCGGCATAAGCGCAGCCAATGCCGGACGTGTCACATGCTTCAGTCGTCCCAGACGCAAAGTTGCCAGAGTCATCGTCGCACCACTGTGTCCGGCAGAAACAACACCGTCCGCTTTACCTTTTTTAACCAGATCAACAGCGACATAAATAGAGCTGTTTTTACGTTTTAACGCATCGGTAGCGGCATCACTCATCTCAATGACGTCATCGGCGTTAACAATTGAAATTTTGTCTATATAACCCTTAGGTAACAGAGATAAAATCTCATCTTTTTTACCCACCAAAATGGGTTGAAACCGCTTCTCTTTAAGCGCCTGGATACACCCTTTGACAATGGGTTCGGGACCAAAGTCCCCACCCATGGCATCAATTGCAATCCTGATCATCAATTATTTATACTCACCGGTAGTCGGGTTAACATGATGGGGTAGTTTATACGTGCCGTCCTTGTCTTTTACGGGACGTGCTAGTGAAATTTTATAGTGAGTTCTGCGTTTGGCGGATCGGGTATGACTCACTCGTCTCTTAGGTACTGCCATGATAATTCCTTTCTTTAATGATTGACTGTGATATTGTCACAGTCAGGGCAACGTCGATAGTCGCACTTGATTAACTCGATTTCAGAGTGAAAAATCGTCTCCATATCGACTACGGAGTCCGTCATTTCCACAACATCAAGCGCCTCATCCATACCTTTATACATACCGTCTGAAACCAGAATCTCTATAACTTCATTCAGTATTGTATCAAAAGGTTCGGCACATATATCACACGGGGCATTAAAGTGCCCCTCAATATGACCATTTACATAAAAAAGAGAGCCTTTTTGAAACACTATTGAACCAAAAAAACGAATCTCCTCTTTTTCGAGCGTAAACTCAATCGGCGTTTTACCGATGCGTCGGCACTCAATTTTCATCCGTTATACTACGAAATTTCTCTATCGGCAAAGAAAAAATGAATTTCATTAACAGCATTTTCTGCCGAATCGCTACCGTGAACGGCATTGGCATCGATATTTTCGGCAAAATCTGCACGAATCGTCCCGGCTTCTGCCTCTTTTGGATCGGTGGCTCCCATGAGATCACGATTCTTAAGAACAGCACCCTCTCCTTCAAGCACACTCACAACCACCGGACCGCTAATCATAAAATCGACAAGATCATTGAAAAAAGGACGCTCGGCATGGATAGCATAAAATGCTTCTGCATCTTGGCGCGTCAATTGAATCTTTTTGGTGGCAGCAACGCGTAATCCTGCACTCTCAAAACGATCTAAAATTTTACCAATAACGCCCTTTGCTACCGCATCCGGCTTGATAATAGATAGTGTACGTTCCATTAAAACTCCTGTATAATTTCAAAAATAGGGTGCAATTATAGCGAAAAAAAGAGTGTTTTTGTGATTAAATGAAAAAAAGAGAAATAATTACCCTTGAAGAAGTGTCAATAAGTACCCAAACGCGGTACTTATTGACTGAGATTACTCAACGCAAGGCTCACCGGGAACGGCACCTTCGGTATCTGGGTTTTCACCCCAAACAATACACCCCTCGGTAGGACATGCGGTAGCACATGCTGGCTCATCGTGGTGACCTATACACTCTACACATTTGTCTGCATAGACGTAGTAAATCTCCTCACCCGTCGGGTTATCGTCCTCGTCAACAATTGCCTCTGTTGGACATTCATCGATACAAGCACCACAGTTGATGCAAGTGTCAGTAATAATTACAGCCATAAAATCTCCTATTGTTTAATACTGAAAACTATACCAATAAGAGTTTTAAACGTAGCTAAAAGCGATGTATTACCTCTGGATATGTAAGAGTGATGTCACTTTCGCATCGGCTCCCTGACTCAAAGCCCCAAAAACTTTTGAATGGCATCGACTTTATCGGTTCTTTCCCATGTGAACTCCTCAATCTCACGTCCAAAGTGACCATAAGCCGCTGTTTTTCTATAGATGGGGCGCAGAAGATCCAACGTATCAATAATACCTTTTGGCGTTAAATCAAACAGCGCTTTAACACATGCTTCAAGACGCTCTTCTGCCACTTTTTCCGTACCGTGGGCATCTATCATAATAGAAACCGGTTTTACCACACCAATGGCATACGCTACCTGAATGGTGGCACGTTCACAAGCACCCGAAGCCACCAGATTTTTTGCCACATAGCGTGCAGCATAGGCGGCAGAACGATCGACCTTGGTCGGATCTTTCCCGCTAAAAGCACCTCCGCCGTGAGGACAGCTGCCTCCGTAGGTATCGACAATAATTTTACGACCTGTCAATCCGGCATCACCCTGAGGACCGCCAATGACAAAGTTTCCGGTCGGGTTAATATGATACTTTACCTCGCGGCTTAACAATGCTGCAGGAATAACATGTTCAATAACATGCGTAATCACATCCCGGTGCAACTGTTCCTGATCTATCCCGTCATGATGTTGTGTTGAAACCACTACCGTCTCAACAGAAACCGGCTTGTCGTTAATATATTTCACACTGATTTGTGCTTTGCCGTCAGGTCGCAAATAAGGGACAATCCCCTCTTTGCGTACCTGCGCCAGACGCTCTGTGAGACGATGTGCCAAATGAATGGGTAACGGCATCAGCTCTTTGGTCTCTTGACAGGCATAACCAAACATCAGCCCCTGATCTCCGGCACCGATCTCACCGCCTGCCTGATCTACCCCCTGATTAATATCGGCAGACTGCTCGCCAATACCGTTAAGCACGGCAGCAGAACGGGAATCAAATCCGTAACGTGCATCAATATACCCGATCTCTTCAATGACCCGTCGTGCAATATCCTGCATAGGAGCATAACAGGTTGTTTTCAGCTCCCCGGCAATCATGCAAAAACCGTTAGAGACCATTGTCTCACATGCCACACGGGCATTGGGGTCATGCTCAATAATATAGTCCAAAATGGCATCACTGATTTGATCTGCCATTTTATCGGGGTGTCCCTCCGTTACTGACTCGGAAGTAAAAATATACTCTTGACTCAATCCATTTCCTTTCAATTACGATGCGTACTTGTGTCTCTAATCGATTGTCTTGCTAATCGCCTGATGTATCTGCTTCATACGCTTCTCGTTTTCATAGAGCTGATAGTTCTTTCGTACATATGCCTGAAGCACAATTTTGACATCGTTGTTACCTTCAACATTGAAATCATCCTGCATGGCACGGTTCAAGTAGGCGGCAAACTCCTCCTCCACGTCAATATTAAACGGAGTGGAGTTAATACGAAGACAAATCTTTTTTTTCATTAATTATGACTCTCTCTTACGAAAGAATACCCTCAATTTTATTGACAATCTCTTCAATTTCAAGGTCTTTCATCGCATTCTCTTCTCTAAGACGCTCCAGCTCCTCATCTTTACCGCCGCTTTGCGATCGCAAGGTAATCAACTCGTTTCGCAACACCTCATTTTCACTCTTTAATTCGTCATATTTTTGTAATACCAGTGAAACTTTGTCACTCAAATTTTCTATTGTCGATCGTTGTTCCATTCTTATTTATCCATGATTTTTAGGAACATTTTACAGAGTTATTAATTAATCTATCATTTAATAATTCTAAAAATTATTATTAACGATTTAAAAAGCATGCCCGTGACTTCAATAGGCATTCGTGAAACTCGGCAATAAAATCGTCGCATTATCAAGAAAAAGCTATAATCACACTTATGATAAAAGATAATGATTTCAAAGCGGTTACACCCTATGCTCCGGCGGGAGACCAGCCACAGGCCATAGCGGTGCTCTCGAAGAGCATTTTAGACGGCAACCGCTACCAGACACTCGAAGGGGTTACCGGCAGCGGTAAAACCTACACGATGGCAAAGATTATTGAACAAACCAGAATGCCGACCATTATCATGACCCACAACAAAACATTGGCGGCACAGCTCTACTCGGAGTTTCGCGGGTTTTTCCCCAATAATCATGTCGAGTATTTTATTAGCTACTATGATTATTACCAACCCGAAGCGTACATTCCACGTCAGGATCTTTTCATTGAAAAAGACAGTGCCATCAATGATGAACTGGAGAGACTGCGTCTCTCAGCCACTGCCAATTTGTTAAGTTATGATGATGTCATTGTCGTGGCATCGGTCTCGGCGAACTACGGTCTGGGGGATCCTGAAGAGTATGAAAAGATGGTACAGGTACTCGATATTGGCTATGAAATCTCACAAAAAGCCCTGTTGCTGCGTCTTATTGACATGGGTTACAGCCGTAATGATACGGTCTTTGAGAGCGGACACATTCGCGTGAGCGGCGATGTTGTTGACATCTACCCGCCTTACATGGAAGATCAGGCGGTACGTATTGAGTTTTTCGGCGACGAGGTAGAGTCCATCCATACCTTTGAGGTCATCAGCAACAACCGGCTGGAGTCACTGGAAAAAGTCACCATCTACGCCACCAGTCAATTTAGCGTGAGCAAAGAGAAACTTTCCCGTGCCGTCAAACGCATTGAAGAGGAGCTGGATGAACGGCTGGACTACTTTTTAAAAGAGGGTAAAATTGTTGAAGCCCAGCGGCTCAAACAACGTACCGAGTTTGATCTTGAGATGATGGAGACGGTGGGTATGTGCAAAGGTATTGAGAACTATTCCCGCCATCTTACCGACAAAAAACCCGGTGAAGCTCCCTATACGCTACTGGACTATTTCGATATTCACCATAAAGAGTATCTGGTCATTGTCGATGAATCGCATGTGAGTCTGCCACAGTTTCGCGGCATGTATGCTGGAGACCGCAGCCGTAAAGAGGTGCTGGTTGAACACGGTTTTCGACTTCCCAGTGCTCTGGATAACCGTCCGTTTCGACTTGAAGAGTACATTGTCAAGGCACCGCACTACCTTTTTGTCTCTGCCACGCCCAATGCCTATGAACTGGATCGCTCCAGTGTCGTAGCCCAGCAAATTATCCGTCCGACCGGACTGCTGGATCCGCAGGTAGTGGTTAAATCTTCAGATAACCAAGTTGAAGACCTGCACGATGAAATTAAAAAAACCGTCGCCAAAGGTGATCGTGTGCTCGTGACCGTACTCACCAAAAAAATGGCGGAGGCTTTGAGTAAATATCTGGCAGACTTTGGCGTAAAAGTGCAGTATATGCATTCTGATATTGACGCCATTGAGCGCAACCAGATTATTCGGGCACTGCGTACCGGTATTTTTGACGTGCTCATCGGCATTAACCTTTTGCGTGAAGGACTGGACCTTCCCGAAGTCAGTCTGGTTGCCATTTTAGATGCCGACAAAGAGGGGTTTTTACGCAGTGAGACGGCACTTACCCAGACCATTGGGCGTGCCGCGCGCAATATTGAAGGACGCGTCATTCTCTATGCCAATAAAATCACCGGCTCTATGGAGCGTGCCATGGCAAAAACCCAGGAACGTCGCGAGAAACAAGAGGCCTACAATAAAGCACACAACATTACGCCGACGGGGGTCAAACGCACCTTAGATGAAAATTTAAAACTTGAAGATGCCGGTGAGTTATACAACCGTAGTCAAAAAGCAGATAAAATGCCCGCATCGGAACGAAAAAAACTGCTGAAAGATCTTAATGACAAGATGAAACAAGCAGCCAAACAGCTTGAATTTGAAGAGGCGGCACGGCTGCGTGATGAAATTGCCAAAATCAAGCAACTCTAAATTACATGTAACATAAAGGATCTTCTTTGGAAGAAATGTTAAGCAATCTCAGTACCTACGGGTATATTATTCTTTTTCTCTACTCGTTTGGCGGCGGATTTATTGCACTGGTTG
>QNZR01000044.1 GCA_003978475.1 Sulfurimonas sp. | reverse complement strand
TGGATTATGACGGGTATGAACTTAATGATCTTGCCAATGCTCTGGGTCTTGAGAGTGAATTGACGATCGACTATACATCACAGTTACCGACAGATCGCGGATTTAAGGCGCAGCGCTTTGATGATTTACCTAATCACTATACCAATGATGGTGTTGAAGTGAGAGGTTACCTTTTAGACAACAGAGGTGTAAAAACGGAAAATGATGAGCATGTCGATGACATAGATACCAGTCTCGCTCTACCTGAGGGAGCCGTCATTTATCTGGTGAATCCGGTACGTCAGTTTACCGAATTTACCAATAAAACGGAGCAGTTGCATGCCGATGGCGGTCTGTATTTGAGTGAGACCTATTTACACGAGAGTGATTTGAATGAAGGTGATACCGTCAGGGTAGCAACATCATTGGGTGAACTTACGGTAACAGTCATTAGTGACAACAAGATTGACGGTGCGATAGCATGTCTTCCGACATTTGATAGCAAGATAAATTCTGAAGCACTGTTTAGCGGTTATCGCTTTACTTCAGCTTCTATAAAAAAGGTGTGATAGATGGATGTAGCATTTATTATTGAGACAATCATAAAGATTGTCGTACTATTGCTGGTTTTTTCAGCTTTGGCAGGCTTTGGTACGTACTTTGAACGTAAAGTATTGGCGTTTATGCAGCGTCGTTTGGGCCCCATGCATGTAGGACCGTACGGACTCTTGCAAATTGCAGCCGATGGTGTCAAGTTATTTACGAAAGAGGATATTATTCCGCAAAATGTTGTCGCGCCTATTTTTAAAATTGCACCGGTAATTACGGCTGCAACAGCATTTATGGCAGCAGCAGCCATTCCCTTTTTACCTGAATTCACCCTTTTTGGTTACACCGTACGTCCTATTATTTCGGATGTTAATATTGGCGTGCTTTATGTGGTGGGTGTGATGGCTATTGGGCTGTATGGCCCGCTTCTTGGCGGTATGGCGTCGGCCAATAAATGGTCTTTAATCTCGGCAGCACGTGCCGCATCGGTGTTCATCTCCTATGAGGTCGTAACGGGTCTGGCGCTATTGGCGCCGATTATGCTCGTTGGGTCACTCTCTTTGATTGACATGAATAATTATCAGAGTGACGGATGGATGATCTGGTCACAACCGGTGGCATTTATACTGTTTGTGATTGCAACCTTTGCCGAAACCGGTCGTACTCCGTTTCACCTTATTGCCAATGATCATGAGATTATTGACGGATTTGGTACGGAGTATTCCGGTATGCGATGGGGACTGTTTTTTATTGGAGAGTATGCCAATATGTTCTTTATCTCGTTTGTAACCGCCCTGATCTTTTTAGGGGGTTTTGGTGACGGTAGTCTTTTGGGTGCTCTGGCTCTTTTGGGCAAGGTGGCATTCTTGTTCTTTTTCTTTTTGTGGACACGTGCCGCATGGCCGGATGTACGACCCGATCAGCTCATGTGGCTCTGCTGGAAAGTACTGATGCCAATAGCTATTATCAATATAGTCGTCACCGGCTTCGTAGTAATGTTTTAAGGGGTAATGATGAGTATGGAACAATTTCAAGACAGAAATGTTGGAACACAAAACTACTTTACGGTTGATATTGAAGATTACCCGGTAACGGGTATGGACAAGTTTCGACGTGTTCTCAAGCGTACTTTTCGGGGTGAGCTGTTTGTAGGACTATGGGTGGTACTTCGTGAGATGTTTAAATTTGACATTCATACGGTGCAGTATCCCAAAGAGAAGCTTCCTATAGGACCTCGCTATCGAGCGATTCATCAGATGCAACGCCTCTGGGAATCGGGAACGGAACGCTGTATTGGATGCGGACTTTGTGAAAAAATCTGTATTTCAGACTGTATTCGTATGGATACCCGTATTGATGACAACAGTCGCAAAGAAGTGACGCAATACAGTATTAATCTGGGGCGCTGTATTTTTTGCGGTTACTGTGCCGAAGTGTGTCCGGAGCTTGCTATTGTTCATGGCGGTGAGTATGAAAATGCGTCAGAACAGCGAGCCCATTTTACACTCTATGAAGATATGCTTACTCCGGTCGATGAGGCAATAGCTCAGAAACAAAAAGAGTTTCCCGGCTTTGGTGCTATTACACCACATGAAGACGAGCGCGTTACCAAAACGCCGCTTGCGTATTAAGGAGTTGACATGTTTGAAGCAATCGCTTTTTATCTTTTTGCTTTTTTGACGATCACCATGTTTTTTATTACCGTGATGTCAAAACATGCACTGTATTCCATGACGGCACTGGCCGCGGGAATGATTTTTATTTCGGCCTTCTTCTTCATGCTTGGAGCGGACTTTTTAGGTGCCGTGCAGATTATTGTCTATACGGGAGCCGTCATGGCACTGTATGCTTTTGGTATGATGTTTTTCGATTCAACCCGAGAGCTTAAAGAAAAAAACACTCCGTCACTTCTTGTGTTTGGATTGGGCGGTATGGCAGCGTTGTTGACGGTTATTATTGTAGCGGCGCCCATTGTGTCGAGTAATATCACCGCCGCTTATCCTATTGTAGAAGGGGTTGGAAATACCCAAGCGGTAGGTATGGTGCTTTTTACCAAGTATCTGATTCCCTTTGAAGTGGCAGCGGTGATGTTGCTTGTTGCCATGATAGCAGGTATTGTACTTGCCGGTAAGAAGATGGATGTCTCACTGACTCTGGTTGAAGATGATGTGATACCTCAACCTGAGAAAGAAAAAGAAAAGGCAGCGTCATGATGGAAATAGGTCTGAATCATTATCTTGTACTTTCAACCATTTTGTTTGCAATTGGATTATTGGGGGTTATGCGGCGTCGAAATCTTTTAATGCTCTTTTTTGCAACAGAAATTCTGTTGAACTCGGTCAATATTGCTTTTGCGGCAATATCACATTTTTACGGTGACTTAAGTGGACAGATGTTCGCTTTTTTTGTCATTGCCATCGCGGCGTCCGAAGTGGCTGTAGGTCTGGGTCTGCTGGTTGTGTGGTTTAAACGCAGCGGATCGATTGATCTTGAAACTCTAAAATCGATGCGAGGATAGTAGTATGGAAATGTATTTATATATAGCGCTCTTTGCACCGTTGGTAGGATCTCTTTTTGCGGCACTCTTTGGTGCGAGTCCTAAAACATTAATCGCAGGTATTGTTCCTTCTGCTCTTTTGTTTATTTCATTTTTAAGCAGTTTGGTATTGCTGGTTCATGTCATCGACGGTGATGTGGTTCATGTAGAGATGATGACATGGATGGCCGCCGGTGATCTTTATATTCCTTTTGGATTTGTTGTGGATCAGGTCAGTGTCACGATGATGATGGTGGTAACGGTGGTCTCTACGGTGGTACATGTATATTCAATCGGCTATATGGATCATGATAAGGGGTTCAATAGATTCTTTTCCTGGTTATCAGCGTTTGTTTTCTCAATGATGGTACTGGTTATGAGTGATAACTTTGCCGGTCTATTTATCGGTTGGGAAGGGGTTGGTCTGTGCTCGTGGGGTCTTATTGGATTCTGGTATCATAAAGAGTCGGCAACATGGGCGGCAAATGAAGCGTTTATTATGAACCGTATTGCCGATCTCGGTATGCTGATTGGCATCTTTTTAATCTACTGGAACACCGGATCACTGCAATATGATAAAGTATTTGCCCAGATGTCAGGTGTTGACATCTCCATTGTGACAATGATTGGTATCTTCCTCTTTATTGGGGCTATGGGGAAATCAGCACAGTTTCCACTCCATACATGGCTTGCCGATGCCATGGAAGGGCCTACTCCGGTTTCGGCACTGATTCATGCCGCAACCATGGTAACGGCAGGGGTCTATTTGGTGGTGCGTGCGAATCCGATTTATGACCTCATTCCTGATGTCGGCTATTTTATTGCCTGTTTGGGTGCTTTTGTTGCCATGTTTGCGGCCTCAATGGCACTGGTCAATCGGGATATGAAACGTATTATTGCCTACTCAACACTCTCGCAACTTGGCTATATGTTCGTTGCAGCCGGTCTTGGTGCGTACTGGGTAGCACTGTTTCATTTGATGGCACATGCCTTTTTTAAAGCACTGCTCTTTCTGGGCGCGGGTAATGTGATGCATGCGATGAATGATGAGCTCGATCCTTTTAAAATGGGAGGCTTGCGTCATACCATGAAGGGAACATTTATTATGATGACGCTGGCGTCTGTGGCATTAGCCGGTATCTTTCCATTGGCCGGTTTCTTCTCCAAAGATCTGATTTTGGAGGTCTCTTTTATTGAGCATCATTATATTCTTTATACGGTGCTGTTGTTAACAGCAGGTATGACGGCATTTTACTCATTTCGTCTGATTGCACTTATTTTCCACGGAGAAGAGCGCTATAAGCTTTTTGGTTTTCATCCGCATGAAGCTTACAAATACATGTTGATTGCCATGTCACCGTTAGCACTGTTGGCAGTGATTGCAGGTGCTTTTAAAATGACCTACTTTGAGATGGTCACCAAAATCCTTCCTATGACAGAGTATCATGTACATAATCCCATGGTGTACTGGATTATGACGATTGGAACACAGCTTTTTGTCATTGCCTGTATTTTATACGCCTATCGTAAATATGAAGTTGTGAAAGAAGATAAAAAAATGGAAGAAAATATTGGGTACAAAATCTTATGGAATCAATACTATATTCCGCGTTTGTATGATGAGTATGTGGCAAAACCATACCAAGAGCTTTCTCGTATTTTCTGGAAAGATATTGACATGAAAGTGGTTGATGCAACAGTAGATATGGTGGCCAATGTGTTTTATAAAACGGGTGAGAAAACTCGGGGAATGCAAAACGGTAATCTCTCGAGCATGTTACAGTGGATGGTAGTTGGTTTAGTGGTTATGTTGGCACTAGCGGCGGTATATAGCATTGCTACAGCGCTAGTAGCGGGTTAAGGAGAGTCAATAATGGACAGTATTTTAACAATATTAATATTTTTCCCGGCCGTAGCAGGTGTGCTTGGGTTTGTGGTTCACAAAGACAGCATTCGTGCTTATGGGATCAGTGTTGCAGCTATTGAGTTTGCCTTATCACTCGTATTATGGATGGGGTATGACCCTAACGTATCGGGCATGCAGTTTATGGAGTCTATTCCGCTGGTTCCCGAGTTTGGTATTAGTTACCTGTTGGGTATTGACGGCATTTCGCTCTTTATTATTATTATGGCATCATTTTTTACGATGATCGGTATTGCGACACTAGGTGATACCAAGCGTATTAAAGACATGATTATTACACTTCTGTTTTTACAGATGACGATGATCGGAGTGTTTGCATCACTCGATGCCATTTTGTTCTATGTCTTTTGGGAGCTCTCGCTTGTACCGATGCTGTATATTATCGGAGCCTGGGGAGGCCCTCTTAGAATTTATGCATCAGTCAAGTTCTTTTTATATACCTTTACCGGTTCTTTGGTGATGTTGGTCGGTATGCTGTTTATGGCATATTTTTACCAGCAGGCTACGGGAGTATGGAGTTTTTCACTATTGGAATGGTACCGCCTGATTTTACCTGAAAACTATCAGTTGTGGCTCTTTGCGGCATTTTTCTTCGGATTTGCCATTAAGGTACCGATGTTTCCGTTCCATACCTGGTTGCCGTATGCACACGGTCAGGCTCCAACCATCGGTTCGGTACTGCTTGCTGCGGTATTGCTGAAAATGGGAACGTATGCTTTTGTACGATTTTCGTTACCCTTGTTTCCGGATGCTTCGGTCTTTTTTATGATGCCGATTGCGGTGCTTGCTATTATTATGATTATCTATACGGCAATGGTGGCATATGCGCAAGAAGATATCAAGCAAGTGATTGCCTACAGTTCCGTATCGCATATGGGAGTGATTATATTAGGTACGTTTGCTCTGAATGTCGAAGGAATCGCCGGTTCGGTCTTTTTAATGATTGGACACGGCATTGTGTCGGGTGCGCTCTTTTACCTTGTCGGCGTCATTTATGACCGGCGTCATACCAAAATGATGAGCGAATTTGGTGGACTGGCTTCCGTTATGCCACGTTATGCGACCATTTTCGGCATTATGATGATGGCATCGGTGGGGCTTCCGCTTACCATTAATTTTGTCGGTGAGTTCTTGAGTTTGCTCGGGTTTTACAAACAGTCGCATATTATGACACTGATTGCCGGTATTGCGATTATTGTCGGAGCCATTTATATGCTTGCTGCGTATAAAAAAATATTTTTCGGTGAGGTGACCAAAGAAGAAAACAAAAACCTTCCTGATGTGAACAAGCGGGAGATGTTTGCTTTGATTCCATTGACTGTGATTGCGCTTTGGCTGGGTATTTACCCCAAACCGATTCTGGAGCCAATTAGCAATTCGACAGAGTCCATTGTTCAGTTAATGCACGATAAAGCGATTACGCAAGAGGCGAAAGCGCGTATTCCAAATTTGGTTGAAGAGATGAGTCTCTCAAGAACTTTGACACAGGAGGCCCACTAATGTTAGAGCCAGTTAATATTTCATTAGAGTCGTTAAATCTTTCGACGCTAACACCAATGCTCATTCCGATCATTGGCGCATTGGTCATTTTGTGTATTGACCTGATTAAAGGCGGCCTGAATAAATCACTTTATGTGATGCTGAGCCTGCTCTTTTTACTGATGGACTTTGGAAGTCTGGTTGATTTTGCGCAATTGTTCTCTCAAAATGGTACGATGATGGGCTTTTTTGATGTCATGCTCATTGATGGACTGGCTATTATCGGACAGCTTATTATTGTCGTGTCATCGATGCTGTTCATTCCTTTGTCATTAACATCAAAGCGCTTTCATGAATATGCATACCCGGAATTTTATGCCCTCTTTTTATTTATGATTGCGGGCTTCCAGTTTATGGTGGCAACCGATAACCTGATTCTGATTTTTGTCGGTTTAGAGCTGGCGTCATTGGCACTCTACACGCTCATTGCGCTGCACAACAGAAACAAATCTTTTGAAGCAGCAATTAAATATTTTACCATGGGTGCGCTTGCGGCAGGATTTTTCTCTTTCGGTGCCATGATACTTTATGCGCTTACCGGATCGATTGAGATCAATCAGATCTCAGCAGTATTGGCAGCAGACGGCTACAGCAATATTGGATTTGTTCTGGTTGCGGTAACCTTTTTACTGGCATCATTTGGATTTAAATTATCACTGATTCCTTTTCATGCCTGGACGCCTGATGTCTATGAAGGCTCGTCGGCGGCTTTGGCAGGGTACATGTCCATTGTTCCGAAAATTGCAGCGTTTGTTGTTGCGATGCGTCTGTTTGAGTTTTTAGTACACAGTAACGTCATATGGCTCGAGACCATACTTTATATTTTAGTGGTCTTGACTATGACCCTTGCCAATATCTGGGCTCTGGTTCAAAGTGATGTCAAACGGATGCTGGCATACAGCTCCATATCACATGCCGGTTTTGTTATGGCAGCCATTTTAATTGGAACAACTCAAGCCAACAGCGCACTCTTTTTGTATTGGGTGCTTTTTGCTTTTTCCAACTTGGGCGCATTTGCCATGTTGTGGGTGAATCGTCAAAAAGTACTGATTGCGGGACAGGATTCTGACCATCCGTTTGAAAAGTTTGCCGGCTTGATTCATACAATGCCGACGGCTGCCGCCATTATGGGCTTGTTTATGCTTTCGTTGGCGGGGCTTCCTCCCTTTGGAGTGTTTTGGGGTAAGATGTATATGATCGGCTCGGCTGTTAGCGGTGGCTACACGGTGCTGGCACTGATTATGGCTCTTAATTCCGCTATTGCCGCATACTATTACCTGAAATTAATTGTTTTTATGTTTATGAAAGAGCCCATTTATCAGACCGATAAAGCCATTCATATGGTTAACGCTTCCATGCCGTTAAAAACGATCATCGGCTTTGCGACCGTGATTACCATTTTCTCGGTTTTTATTGTCAGTCCTCTTATGGAATTTATTACGGCATTAGTGTACAATAGCGGATACTAAATAATTCAAGGGGGTAAGCAGTGTTGATACAGCGATGCTTGCTCCTTCTCGTTACACTATACGCCACACTTGGTGCACTTCAAATCAGCATTCAAACCGGTAAAGAAGCACAGCAGAGCTTTAGCGTGATGCATATACGCGATACGACACTGTTTGAATGCCATGCCGTAAAAAACAGTGTCAATGTCCTCACGGAAATTACATGTATTTTTGACAGGGTACCGTCTCAAAACATCGGTGTACTAAACAATAACTTTTTTCACATGACCACCACGCTTAAAAACAGTCAATTTATCATTCATATTACTCCTTATGAAAAAATGGATCTGTTCCCCATTTTGTTCGATCTGCATAAAGAAAACGCGCTGTTTCATGCGCAAAGCAGTAAATCCAAACACTGGAGCATCATCGGCTACAAAGAGAAAAATCCTTTTAGTGCTCGGGAGTCTTTCAATGATACCGCCATCAATTTTCCCGTACTCTTTACACCCGGTGCCTTACCTTTTGTCGGCGGATTGGATCTTAACGGCAACCCTCTTGAGATGCAGCCCATTAAAGATGTTGCTGAATATATGAAAATTAAAGAGTATTATAAAACAAAGCAATATGACGCGGCATTGCAGAGTATTAGGCAGATGCAAGAGCGCTACCCCCACAGTATCTTTAGCAGTGAATTGGCACTTTATAACATACGGACACTGCATCAGCTTCATGAATCCGAAGCGATGCTTGAGGCCTCTAAACAGTTTATACGGGAGTTCTCATCCGATCAAAATATTGCCGAGGTTTTGGTCTATACGGCGCATGCATATAGCAAACTTGGGATGTTTAGTGATGCGGATTATTTTTATGATCACCTGTTCAATGAACATGGCAATAGCTATTTTGCCTACCTGGGGTATGTGTATAAAGCCGATCAGCTTGCTGAGTCGGGAAGTTGGAACAAAGCACGGAAGTTTTATGCCAAAGTATTGAATGAGACCAGTGATGTGACCTTGGCGTCAGTAGCGGCATTTAAGCTGGCACGCTACTACCTTGAGCATGCCCAGCGTCAAAAAGCTATTGGCTATATAGGCAAAATTTTAGAGGGCAACCGAAGCTATTTTGCCGAACACTTCAGTGACTCCTATGATCTGGCAATGAGACTTTCAGACCATGGTGACTATGCGATGGCGGCGGCAATCGCCGGTGCTTTGCTTGATGCGATGACACCACGGCATCAGCAGTATGAGGAGGTGTTGAAAAACCGGGGTATCTGGTTGGCACGCGCTCACGACAAGGCAGCGGCAATTGAGAGTTTTGAACGTTACTTGAAAATGTTTGCATTTGGGCAATACGCCGATGAGATAAAACGGGAAAAAGATGCCCTCTTTTTTGATATGAACGATTCGAATATGAGTGCAACATTGCAGGCATACAATCGCATTGTTGAGCAGTACCGAGGCGATGCTATTGCCCAAAAAGCCCTCTATAAAAAAGCCAAACTGCTTTACGACCATCATAAATATGCTCAGGTTGTGGCGTTACAAGAAGCGTTACGGGCACTGGATCCTCAGGAGTATGATGTCACATCGCTCATAGACGGTGCCGTATCGGCGCTGATGCAGGAGCACCTCAATCGTGGCGAATGTCACGATGCTCTGACGTTGTCACAGCAATATGAGATTACCTTACCCGATACATGGGATGAGAAGATTTACTTTTGTGCTTTTGAAGCCGGAGAATATCTTCTGGCAAAAAATATAGCCGATAAGCATCGAAAGACACAGACACTTAACGAGCGTATGACATGGCTCTACAGGTACATTCAGGTCGATTTTAAACTGGGGAACTATACAGAGGTTCTGGATGCGTCTAAAGAGCTGATTACCCTGATTAAAATGGAACAAAATCAAAA
>QNZR01000219.1 GCA_003978475.1 Sulfurimonas sp. | reverse complement strand
ATGCTTCTTGCTTTTGAATCCAGTGATTAATGAAATCTGTTAGCGCCGTTAACATGGAGCCGACCATTTCAGGTTCATCGATACGCTTCCCCCCTTCATCGACACGGTGAGCAATGACGGCACCCGTCGATTTATGAATGAGTAACACGGCTTTAACATGCAGAGGCATGGATTCGTAGAGCAATAGCTCCGATTCATCAATTCCTTTCACGGCGGCGCGTATTTTTCGTTTGATGTTTTGCAGACTCAATCCATGCTGTATTTTGGCATTGATCTCATTCATCATATCCTGGAGCATTTGAGAAACATATTTGGTAATCATACCGCCGACAACAGGATAAAGCAGATCGGAGACCTGATCCTTGTGAGATGCGGTGTAGCGGCACAGTTCTTTATAGATTAAAGGTGATATGTTCTCAATTACCGATGCATAAGAGCGTTGTGAACCATGTTTTATTAGGGAATTCAGTGCATGAATGACGGCCGTTTCAAAGGCGTCACGCTCCTGTGAAGATGCATTAACAAGCATCTTGGAAAAATGCGGGGTAATATGTTGAACCAGTGCTTCGGGATGATCCAGAGTGTTTTGAAGCCGCCGTAGTTCTGCTTCAATATGTCGTACCGACTGGAGCTCATCACTGAGTATCAGCTGCTTTAGCCGTTCAAACTCATTCATTGCTCGGCAGCGTCTCTTGGGTTGGAATATCGAGTGATACACCTTTAATCTGCAGCGCCATATTCATCAGCATTTCACTAACGTTCTCTTTGGAGAGCTGCCGTTCGTTAATATCTTCATGCAATACCTGCAGCTGGTCCATCATCTCCTTATGTACACCGTCTAAAGCTGTTTTTATGGCATCGAGCTCTCTGCGTGATGTCACTTTGCCTGCTTCAATAGTATCTTCAATCTCCTGAGAGCGCACTTCCATGGCGGTTTGCATGCGACGTTCGAGCTTAACGGCTTGATCGTGCATGTCGTTCATCTCTTCTTGACGCTGTGTATGAAACTGCTTCAGCCGTTTTTGCATACCGGCAATGTCATCTTTCACCCGTTGATTGAGCTCATCTTGTATGAGCATCAGCGATGTTTCAACATTCTCTTGCAGTTGATCGAAACGATGGTTTAGCTCATCAATAGCCGTTGTAATACTGTGAAGCTGGGAGCCGAAAAGCAGCTCACGAATCTGCTCAATATTGCCCATGCTCTCCAAGCTGTTTTTTTGTGGGTTGTCCATGCTGTTGTCCCTATTGTTATGATGGTAGATTTTATCAAAAAGCATCTTAATATTTTCAGCAAATTTATACTAAAATAACGTTGAAAAATATTTTTGGAGCGCTTATATGTTTGACCCCCTGTTGCTTTACAATGAGTCCAGACATCTGAGCATTTTGATTGTAGAAGATCATCTCTCATTAAGAACACGTATTGTTGAAATTCTCAGTGACCTGTTTGCTCGGGTTGATGAAGCCCAAAACGGAGTCGATGCGCTTGAGCAATATATCAGATATCAGGAGGAAAACGGAGTCTATTATGATTTGGTGCTTTCCGATATTCAAATGCCCTGCATGAACGGCATTGATTTAACCGCAGAGATCTATGCACACCATGAAGAACAGCCCATTATTATTCTATCGGCACATCAGGATGCCCAGTACCTTCTTGCCCTTATCAATTTCGGTGTTGCCCAGTTTATTACCAAGCCGGTGGAGCAGGATCAAATGTTAGAAACACTTTATAATGTCTGTAAAAAGATCAACAAAAAACCGTTGCATACATCAGCAGACATCATTACTCTTGGCGATACATGTATTTGGGATACCCGCACCCAGACACTAAAAGTTGACAATAATGTTGTTTCTTTAACCAAACACGAGATCTATTTTATGGAATTGTTCAGCAAACATCTCGACAAAGTCTGTAGCATTGATGATATATTAAACCATTTTTTCCTTCATAATATTGATATTAATGCCGACAACATACGAAGCTCCCTTACCCGGTTGCGAAAAAAACTTCCTAAAAACAGTATTACTAGTGTGTACGGTCTTGGCTATAGGCTTTCAAGTCGCTGACGTACGCGTGAACACTCTGCTGCAATTCCGGTAGCACCTCCAGTTCCAGATCCATTAATGAGAGTGGAAGATTGCTGTTTGAAAGTTTGACATAGTCTTTATAGGTCACCAACAGCGATGTCGCACCACTGCGTTGCAAAAGCTGCTCAAGCTCATCTATATGAAAATAGTAGTGATCCGGAAAATAGTAGTGTCCAATAACGCCCCTGGGTAAAAAAGAGTGCAGTCGTTCAGGTCGCGCAATAGCCGTGACAAGCAGCATCGCATCGGTGAGATTGCTATAGCGTACCAAACGCTTAAAGGTGCTGCCCTCGTGGGCAATATATACCGTTTTTCCACTCCAGAGCCGCTCACGAAAAGGTCCTGCAGGCAGACAGAAACGGTTAGAAGAAACAGTGTCAATAAGAATATCATATTTTTTAATATGATGCTTGGAGTAGCCATCATCCAAAAAAACAACCTCGCACTGCATCTGGCGTGCTTTTTGTATGGCATGATCCCGGTTTTCACTCACAATCACTACTGCAGAGGGAAGTTTTTTGGCATAAATCATTGCCTCATCACCACTCTCTTTGACACTGCACCGGATACCCTCGGTATCTTTGACAACAATAAGACCGCTGCTGTGTCTGCCGTATCCTCTTAAAATAATACAAGGTGATACAAAGGTAGCGGCAAGCGCGCACACCAGTGGTGTTTTACCGCTACCGCCTACACTCAGATTACCGACGCTGACAACAGGAATATGAACGTCTCGCTCCGTAGCAGTTTTATAGCGCAACCAGACAATGCCACAGTACAGAAGGCTTAGCGGATACAGAAGATAGGAGAGGCAACGCTCACCAAGCGAGGGAGCATAGAAGTACCGTTCCACCCATGCGACAACCGACTGTTTCACACTCGGTTTTTGTTGACTTCAAGAATGCTGTCGCAGATATATTTGATCTCTTTGTCACTCAGTGATGCATAAATAGGAAGGGAGAGTACCTGCTGAAAGGTTCTCAAGGCAACAGGAAAATCATTCACACGCAGTGTATATTTGTTCTTATAGTAACTCAACAGATGTAGAGGAATATAATGCAAGCCGGTTTCAATACCTTTTTCATCCAGTTCGCGGGCAAATGAGTCTCTGTTTTTATCGACCTTGATAATATACAATGAACAGGAATGGTCTGTTCCTATATTGGGTAGCTCAATATGCTCGGCCTGGGCAAGTTTTTTGCCGTAAATGGCGGCAATCTCCCTTTGGCGTTCAATACTGCCGTCTTGTCGTTTTAGCTGTTGTGAAATAAAAGCGGCATCAAGATCGCTCATAGTATATTTATTGCCAATATCAACGACATCATAAATATATTCCAGTCCGTCATCATCATGGGTCATCGCGTGGTTGCGAAGCAGTTTGGCACGTTCGTATATCTCTTCATCTTCCGTTACCAGCATACCTCCGGCGCAAACACTCTTTTTTAAATGGGTGGCAAAACTAAAACAGGTGATATCTGCGCCGGTTGCGCCGATTTTATGCCCTTTATAAACAGCTCCCAGGGCGTCTGAGGCATCTTCAACAATTTTAACACCGTAAATTTTGGCAATATTGTACAGGCGATCCAGATCGACCGGCTGTCCTGCAATATGCGAGACAATTACCGCTTTGAGTTTTTTTGTGGCACTGTCTTCAAGATAGGCTTCAAGTTTGTTCAGATCAATACTGAAGTTCTCTTCGTCAATATCAATAAAAATAGGTTCGGCATCAAAGTGCCGTACTACTTCCGGAACGGCAGGGTAAGCATTGACCGAACATAATACCTTGTCCCCACGCTTAAGATCAATGGCGAGCATGGCTAAATGAAGGGCTGATGTTCCGTGCGAGGTTGAAAGTGCATAGGTCGCACCGACATAGTCCGTAAACTCCTCTTCAAGCGCTTCTACGGCAGAATAGACATTGCCATCGAGTACCTCAGTAATGGCGTGATGTTCTTCGGTTCCTATTTGTGCTTTATAAAATGGGATGTTCATTAGGGTTTCCTTTACAGTGTAATATCTCTTGGATAGTTAAAATCATGGTTAATGGTTCGTGACGTCACTTTGGCAATAATGGGCATTTTTCTCTTAAACTGATTCTTGTAAATTCGTGAAATTACCATATTTACCAATGTATTGTCAAATCCTTCTTCCAAAAGTTCCTCTTTTGACGAGCGCTCTTCAACATATTTTTTTAAAACGGCATCAAGCGCTTCATAGCTATAGCCAATCTCCTCTTCATCGCTTTGCCCTTCCCATAGATCGGCACTTGGCGGCTTGTTTATAATCGCTTCGGGAATATCCAGATAACGCGCAAACTCAAAGATCTCGCTTTTATAGAGGTCGCCGATAGGGTTGAGTGCGGAAGCAAGATCCCCGTACAGCGTACCATACCCGAGCATTAGCTCACTTTTATTACTGGTTCCGATAACCAAAGCGTGATGTTTGGCAGAGATGTCGAAAAGGATGGCCATGCGCATTCGTGCAGAGAAGTTTCCGGCACGCAGGCTGTTCATTGCCTCTTGGGCCTCATAAGCACGCAGAAGTGGCGCAATGCTTTGGGTAACGGCTCTCATGTGAAATTGCCGGCATAGCAGTTCGGCATCATCAAGTGAACTCTGTGACGAGTAATGCGACGGCATTTGAACACACAGGAGTCTCTCACCAAATGCTTTTTGTGCCAAAACAGCGACAACAGCAGAATCAATACCGCCACTAAGCCCTAAAATAACATGGTTTAAACCGGTTTTCTCCACCTCGTTTTTTAAAAAAGCGACAAGATACCGTGTTAAGAGTGCATATTTTCGCAAATGCGTTTATCCTAATTCTGAAAATAAGTTTAATAAAAAATATTATATCAAACTTTCATTACAAATTGGTTTGCTTCCATTAATTTGCTACAATTCTTTAAAAAAGAGATCCGATATGACTATACAATCCGAGCCCATGGGAGCTTACCAAACCAACTGTTACATTGTCAGTATTGACGGTAAAGATATTATTATTGATCCCGGTGTCGATGCGATGTCCTGGGTGATGCGCCATGTTGAGAACCCGGTAGCCATTTTGAATACGCATGGACATTTTGATCACGTCTGGAGTAATCAGGAGCTTAAAGAAGCGCTAAATATTCCGCTCTATACGCCTAAAGATGATGTTTTTCTACTTCAAAACAGTACCTTTATGCCAGAACTGCCCCACTCCTTTCCTGATGTTGAGGTAGATGGTGATTCCGAAATAACGATTGCAGGAATTCCGGTAATATTTCGGCACTTTCCCGGACATTGTCCCGGGTGTTCAACCATAGAGATTGGTGATGCCATGTTTAGCGGTGATTTTATTTTTGAAAACTCTATCGGCAGGGTCGATTTTCCCTACTCCGATGCCAATGCCATGAAAGAGAGTCTGAAGCGCTTTGAGAAGATACCCTATGATAAAGTCGTTTACCCCGGACATGGAGGAGCGACTAGCATCGCCAAAGAACAGCGCAATGTTGCTTATTGGCTGCGCGCCATTTAATCATCCAGAGCTTCAGAATTTTGCAATAAAGAGAGATTTAAGACGTGATGCTCCGTAATAACGGTCTTAAACTCCCCCTCGAATACTTTAACTTCCGAGGTATAGCCTTTGACATGTACATTGCGTTTTCGCCCTTCTTTATGGCGTACCTGTGCTTCAAACACCACCGAATCACCCACACGAACCGGAGCTAAAAACTGGCAGTTGCTAGCAGCCAGTACAACATTTTTCTCGTTAACGGCCGCCATAGCGGCAAAGTCGGCAGCACTGAAAATGAACCCGCCATGTACCAGACCGGCGTCATCGGCACGCATATCTTCAGTGGTGTCCAGAAGAACTTTGGCGTAGCCCTGTTGCAGCAATTCAATATCGCCGCTGAGAGCCTGGTTGATTTTTAAGTGCGTCTGAAGATAGATCTCTTCTTGAGCATGGGATTCTTCGGTATTGCTATGTTGTTCATCGGACACATCTATTCCTTAATTAATTTGACATACACGCGCTTGGGTGCAGGATAGCCTTCAATGGTTTTAGTAGTATCGTCAGGATCAAGAAAATTTTCAAGGCTTTCTCCGTCAATCCATTCTGTTTTACGTTGCTCACTGCTTTGTGTAACACTGAAGCAGAGTGGCTCAAAACCTCTAAATCCGGCACGTTTGCACCAGTTTTTTAAAGCTTTGAGCGTAGGAATAAAGTAGATATTGGGTATTTTGGAGTAGCTCCCTTCCGGGGTTAGGCAGATGTCTGCATCTCCGTCAATCATAAAGGTATCCAAAATGACTTCGCCTCGAGTATCCAAACCCTTATACAGTGCTTTAAGCATACCAACAGGGTCACTTCGATGATAGAGCACCCCCAGACAGAAGATCGTGTCAAACTTCTTTTCATATAAGGGCAGATGTTCGACACCCAGGAGCTCATAGACAATGTCGGTTTTGGCAAAACGGTTGATGAGTTCAAATTGCAGTTTATATAGCGGCGAAGGGTCAAAACCGACAAGAAGTTTTGGTTGATCCTCCAGCATACGAAACATATAATACCCGTTATTGCAGCCAATATCGGCAACGCGTTTTTCTTTCAGATTGAAATGAGGACGTAAGAGATTGTATTTGATATTGCTCTGCCATTCGGCATCAATGAGCAGTGAGAAGAGGTTAAAAGGACCTTTTCGCCATGGTTTCATCATCGCAGCTACCGTATGAAGCTGCCTGATATCGGGAGCACTATCGCTAACTAACGTCAGCGTGTCCCCAGGAATCAGTGTTGCCTCGATTTCAGGAAGAGCGTTGAGCGCCTTGTATATCGGGGCAATATTTTTCCATCCCATCCACCTGCGACGTTCGTGTCGAATTGCATCTAAGTCCACATTACCCCCACTTTTGTTAAAATACCTTATGAAGTGTCTAATTATAATATTATTATTGTTCAGATTGCATGCCGATTCTAATATTTCGAAAGAGACTTCAATAAATTATGAACGGTACCATCGTGATATAACCGGTTTTTTACACCAGTATTCTGAAGCTATTGATCAGTTTCTTTCCGATAACAACAGCAGTTATCCTTACCGGGACGACAGCCGAAAAACATCGCTTGATCTCTCTCCTTTTGTGGTGCTGGAAGATCACCGCAGTGCCGAGTACCGTTTTAAGGTACGTATCGCTTTGAAGTTACCGAGAACTTCTAAAAAACTGCGACTCTCTTTTGAGGATTTTAGCAATAGTGATTCCGTTGATGACAGCGGTAATGTTGCCGATCTTCCTGTGCAGAGCAATTATCTTTTGGGACTGGAGTACTTTTCATATGATAAAAAACTGATCAATATGAACATCACCGCCGGTCTTAAAATTAACAATGCCGTATTGGATCCTTATGTGGGTATGACCCTGCGGAAACAACTTTATATCATGAGGGGGCATCTGACCCTGCTGAATCGTTTGAAATATTTTCTCAACTATCGTGTCGATAATCGGTTTGAGATAAATTTTGGCTATTTTATTAACGAAACGGCAAAATTTCAGTTCCTTAACGGTTATCGCTACAGAGATGACGCTTATACCAGTGAACTCACACATACGCTCAGGGTGCATCAATTCATATCTGAGCGTAAAAATATTTATGTCGATGCGAGTCTGTATAAACTGAAAAATCGGACACACGCATTTCATATTGCCTACTATAAAGTAGGATTTCACTACCATAATACCTTTTATAAAACATGGCTTTATTATGAAGCAGCCCCCTCGCTTATGTTTCGTGCTGAAAATCAATACAAACCTACAGCGCGCATTTTTTTAAGTCTGGGCATCATTTTTGGAGAATATCATCGACGCAGCTTCAATAGATTTTACTCTAATTATTAACATGCTAGAATGCGATAATTTGAGCAAAGGCGGTGTATGCGGTTAGAGAAGAAAGCAACAGTCATATCGATGACAACGGCGAGCATATTGGTAATGATGAAAATGATTGTGGGGATCATGAGCGGATCGGTTGCCGTCCTCGCTTCGGCCATTGACTCTTTGTTGGACCTTTCAGTTTCGATGTTTAACTTTTTTGCCCTACACAATTCTGAAAAAGAAGCAGACGACAAATTTAATTTTGGACGCAGTAAAATTGAACCTTTGGCATCGGTTATCGAGGGAACAATTATCTCATTGTCGGGGCTTTTTATTTTATATGAGGCACTCGTCAAGATTATTCATGCCCGTGAAACCGAGTATTTAAATACCTCTATTGGGGTGATGGTGATCTCCATAATCATGACGGCGGCACTGGTAATGTATTTAAATGCCGTAGCAAAAAAAACCGACAACATGGTCATACGTGCCGATGCACTGCACTATAAAACCGATCTTTTTACGAATGCGGCTATCTTACTGGCACTGGTACTGATTTCGTTTACCTCATTTGGTATTATTGACCCTCTTTTGGGTATTGCCATTGCATTTTATATGATCTATTCGGCATATCCTATTATCAAAGAGGGTGTGCTGATGCTGCTTGATGTTGCTCTGGAGAAAGAAGATGTCGATAAAATCAAAACCGTACTTGAGCAAGAAGACCGCATCACCGATTACCACTTTTTAAAAACACGCATCTCCGGACCTGATATTTTTATTTCGGTTCACATTGTCTTTAATGTCAGTATTTCACTTTATGATGCGCATCTGGTCAGTGATGATATTGAGCGTCGATTTAAACAACTTTTTCCTACCAAAGAGGTGCACTCCATCATTCATCTTGATCCGTATGATGATTCTGAAATGAATGACGATGAATATTGATGTCAGAAGTCAGACTTGTATTGCCGTCAAAAATACATGTAAAAACGAGGTATCTGCTTAAAAGTGTGTTTGTGAAAAGGCAACCCGCTCGGCAACACTGAGACCCTGTGTCTGCGTGTCAATAAGATCGAATCTCGGAAGCTCCCCCTGATCATTGGCAATCTGTATGGCAAGACCGGGACGGGCGTTGAGTTCTAAAATCAGCGGCCCCAGCTGTTTGTCCAGTACAATGTCAACACCCAGATACCCCAAGTCGGTAATATCATAACATGATGCCGCCAGATGTAAAATACGTCTCCAGTGGGGTACTTCAAGTTGTGAAAAATCATGCCTGGTATCGGGATGATGTACAATGGGGCGATCATATTGTACCGCATTGAGTGCTCTGCCGCTTTTCATATCAATACCCACACCGATAGCACCCTGATGCAAATTGGCCTTGCCGTCACTCATGGAAGTTGAGCATCGCAACATTGCCATGGCCGGAAATCCTTTGTATAAGACCACGCGAATATCCGGCACGCCTTCAAAACTGTAGTGTTCAAAAATGGGGTCAAACTCCACAAGACTCTCTATCATAGCGACATCATTTTTACCCCCTAAAGAGTAGAGCCCGCTTAAAATATTGGAGATATGGTGCTGAACATCTTCGAGAGTGAAGTGCTCACCGTTGGGTTTTGTAAAAATGTCTCCTTCTCGATGCACAATGACTAAAATACCTTTGCCGCCACTACCTTGCGCCGGCTTAACAACAAAGGTATTGAGCTGCTTGAGCCGTTGATGCAGCTTTTTGAGTTCAGACTGGTTTTCGATGGTATCAAGGAGTTTGGGAACGGCAATACCTGCTGCTTCTGCAATACGCTTGGTTTTAAGTTTATTATCGACCAGAGGAAAATTCTTACGATTGTTAAGGGGTCCGATATACTCAACATTTCGCCGATTCATGCCCAGTATTCCACGTCGTTTTAGTGCAAAAGGATTGGCAAAAAACATCTTACACCATCGACTTAAAACGTATAAGTTCACTAAGACGGTACCCGCTGTAAGTACCTACTAGAATAATAATAGCCAACACGACCAGTAGCAGTTCCGGAAAATTGAAGGTAACATGCCCGACCAATGCGTTACTCATGGCAAAGTAGGCCAAAGTGGCGACAAAGAGAGAACC